>CAZGBW010000005.1:0-22171 GCA_964523995.1 uncultured Victivallales bacterium
GGAAGCTGCCAGCGGATCCCCTGGGTGCCGCCTTCCGGAATGATGGTCATCAGTAGTGCCGATGGATTCTCGATGACGGTGACCGGCCCTGTGGTCTTCACGACGGCGGGCGGGGGAGGCACGACGATAGCCGGAGTCGGAAGGGTCGCCTCGGGGGCTTTGCCAGCGGTGGTCTCGATGGGGGCCACGGTGGCTTTCACCACCGGCTCGGCGGGTGTGGGCACGGCTTCGGTCAGTGCCGTAAGACGGGTCTTCAGGAGTTCGTTCTCCGATTCCAGCCGATCCAGTCGCTGCTGCAGCGTCTCCAGTGCCGCATCGCGCGTCTTGTCCTGATCGCCGAGCGTGGCTTGCTCCTTCACCAGCGCGGTGTATTGCTCGACAATGCGGCGGCTTTCGTCGCTGAACCGGTTTTCCAACGCGGCTATTTCATCGGTGCTCTTCTGCCCCGAGCCAGCGACGACCGCCGCCAGTTCATCGGTGCGGACGCTGACGCGGCTTAGCTCCTCCGTCGCCTTGCGCATCTGTGCCCGGACCAGAACGACCCCGGCGGCCGCCGCTGCCATCATCATCAGAAGCGCACTGGCAGTCAGCACCATGATCCGTCGGCGGGCCTTCCTTCGCTCGTTCTCGAGAAACAGCTGGAAGGCCTCGAGGACCGGCAGCGATCCCGGAGCCCGCTGAATCCCGGCAACCTGCGTGCGTTCGATCCGCTTCAGATTGTCGTCCAGGCGGACAAGTTGCGCTTTCACGGTTTTCGGAGGAAGATCATTCATGGTTTACTTTCCGAGACGCATCCACGGTTTCACTTTAAACGCGCCCTTCGGCGGCGGCAACGCCGAGACCTTCCGGCTGTCGCCGCGGGGCGGTGGTGCCTGCTCCTGGGGTTGGTCGCCATGAACCTGGTCCATCTCCAGCTGGAGCTGCTTCTCGATCTGCTGGAGTGTATCCGGAGCGTCCGGTTCTTCCTCCCGGCTCTCGGGTGGCAGCACTTCATCCGCCGTTTCCACCACTTCGCTGACCGGTTCAATCCTCGCACCGCTGGGGGTGGTATCAAAGGATACCGGTTCCGGCTCCCTGGCGGGTGGCAGATCGGCAGTCTCCGGAACGGTCTCGTAGGACACCGGCGGCTCCTCGTTGTCGTCAAACGGTCCAAGGGTGGCATCGCCTTGTTTCTTGAACTGGAGGATCTCGCGCTGGAACTGCTCCAGCCTGCTTGAGGCCGACCGCCAGTCCTGCTGAAGCTGCTCAATCCGCTTCACCAGAACCGTCTCCTTCTGCTTCCACCGGTTCATCTCGTCGGTGTGGAGCTTGCCCTGCTGCGCGAGCATCTGTTCCTTTTTCTTGATCAGGCTGGTGGCGTCCTGGATCGCCTTACGCTGCTGCATCAGCTCGGATTCGCGTTTGCGGCGCATATCCCGTTCCTCGTCGTAGAATTTCTTCTGCTGATCCAGACGCACCTGCGTGGTCGCCACTTCCTGGTTCAGCTCCTCGATACGCTGCTGCAGCTCATCGGCGGCCATTCGCATCCGCTCCTGTTTCTCGGCGGCCAGCAGTTTCTGCTGCTCCTTCTCGCGCTGTATCTGCTCGATGCGCCCTTCCTGCGAGCGAATCTGGTTGCGAAGCTGCTCGATGACCGTCTTGCGTTCCTGTTCGGAAGCGGCGGCTTTTGCCAGGCGCTCCTCGTAAAGGCCCTGTCGCCGGGTGAGTTCCTGCTGCGCGTCCTCGATCTCAACCCGGGCAATCCGCTTCTCATCCTCCAGCTTCTCGATGATGTGCTCGAGATCCTGATGCGCCGACCTTGCACGCTCCTCGCTTTCCGCCTGTTCATGCTGCAGGATCTTCAATTCCTCCTCGAACCGGACCGCACGGTCTTCCGACTCGCGCGCGGCCGTTTCCTGTGCAAGGAGAGCCTTCTCAAGATCGGCAAGACGGATCGAGAGATCCTCGTGCCGGTTTTTCTCGGATTGCAGGAGATCATCGCGAAGGCTGATCTGCTGGCGCTGTTCTTCAATCCCGGTCTTCAGGTCGGTGATCTCAAGATCCCGTGCCTCGCGCTGCTCATGTTCCCGGTTGAAGGCATCGGTCTGCTGCTGGAGCTGCAGGGTGATCTCGCGGATGGATTGCTCGTCGCTGGCGGCCTGCTGTTTCAGGCTGGCGATCTGCTCGCGCAGCGCCGCCGTCTGCGATTGAAGGGTCTCGATCTGCTGCTGCAGGGTCGCCTCCCGCCGCTGGGCATCCTGCCGGGTCTGCTCCAGGGAGGTCTGCAGCCCCTGGGCGGACTGATTGCTGCGGAACAGGTCGTCCTCCAGCTTCCCGATCTGGATCCGGGCACCGGAAACCTGGTCTTGAAGCGTCCGGCGCTCATCGCCGAGACGGGATTCGAGCGTCACCGACTGCTGCTGCTCCTCGTTCAGTTTCTCGAGCAGCTCGTTGTTCGTCAGTGTCAGTTCCGCGGCGTGGGTCTTGACATCGTCCAGTTCCCGCGCCAGTGCCAGCAGCGCCTGTTCCCGCTCGTTTTCCTTTTCCGTGGTGGATCGGCGGTATTCGGCCAGCGTGGTCCTTTCCTGCAGCAGGGACTCCTGCAGGAGTTGCGTCTCGTTCCGGAATTTCTCCTTCGCCGCGAGCGCGGCGGCCAGTTCGCTTCGAAGAGCCTGTTCGGACGCGGAGGCCGTCTGCTGGCGCTGTTCGAGTTCCACGCGCTTGGTGGCAAGTTCGGCCGTTGCCGTTTCCAAGGCAGCCCTGGTTGTGCCAAGGTTGTCCTCCAGGCGCGCCAGCGACTGTTCCATCTCGCGTTTCTCGCGGAGGAGTCTCGCATGATCGGTGGCCAGTGTCTCGCTCCGCTGATCCGTTTCCCAGCGGATCTGCTCCAGACGGGTTTCCGCATCCGCGACTCTTGCCTGCAGTTCCAGCGCCTGCTGGGAAAGCTCGGCTTCCCTTGCGGCGGTTTCCTGCGAGGCAGCCTCGATCATCGCCAGTTCCTCTGTCTTCTGGCGGACTTCACTGACGGCGTTCTCATGCTGGCGGGTCAGGTCTTCCAGGCGGATCTGCGCCTGGCGGAGGGCGGCGGTCGCATGGCGGTTCTCGCCAAGAACCTGATCCAGTCGCTGCGAGAGTTCAGTCTCGCTCCGTTCGCTACGTCCCTTCAGCTCGCTGAGCAACTCGGACTGCTCGCGGTTCTGCTGCTCGGTGCTTTGCAGTTTAAGGGCGAACGCACTGTTGGATTGCTCCAGGGCGGTGATCTGGTCAAGCAGTTGCGACTCGGTCGAGGATACCCGCTTCTCGGAGGCGCTCCGGCGATCGCGCTCCTCGCGCAGGGCCTGTTCCAGGTCGGCCAGTTTGCGGATGGCATCGCAGCGGGCCTGGTAGCGGGAACGATGCTCCTCCAGGTCCCCGTTGACATATTTCTGAAGGCTGTTCATCCGCTTGCGGAATGTGCTTTCCCGTTCCTTGAACGCATCGGTCACGGTTTGCAGGAAATCGCGTTCATAGGCCAGTTCCGACTGGACTTTCGAGGCTTCCTCAATCAGCAGTTCCGAGATCTGCTCTTCGCGTTCCCGGCGCTTTGCGTTTTCCCGTTCCCATACGGCCTTCAGCTCGTCGTGCTGCCGCCGCTCGGTTTCCAATTCATCGCGGGTCCGCGTCAGTGTCTCGGCGGTCTCGTCCGCCTCCCGCTGGAGCGTTTCCAGTCGTCCTTCAAGCGTATTGCGTGTGGTTTCCGAGCGTACCTGGTATTCCCGGAACTGCTCCTGCGTCTCGAGGAGCTGATGGCGGACATCCTTCAGCGCGTCCTGTGTCCTGCGATTTTCATCCTCCAGTTCCCGGATCCGGTGCTGGAGCTCCGTGCTGTGCTCCTGGGCATCGCGCTGGGAGGCGGCGAGCATATCCTGCTCCTCCTGAAGGCGGCGCCGGGCGTCGGCAATCGTCCCGGCTGCAATATCCAGTTCACGCTGCAACTGCTGCTGGCGTGATTCCGCATCGGCCTTGTCCTGCCGGGCCTGCTGCCCGGCGCTGGCAGCCGCCTGCTCCTGCTCCTGCAATTGGCGCGTCAGCCGCTCGCGGTTGCTCTCCTCATCCGCGAGCCGGGTGCGCAGCGCCTCCAGCGCCTGCGTCGTTTCCCGGATGTGTTCCTCAAGGGCTGCCCGCCGGGTCTCGGCCTCCGCCTGCAGCGCGGACCGGGTCTGATCAAAGGAGACCCGCTGTGCATCCGTCTCCGCCTTCAACGCGGACCGGGCCTGTTCAAAGGATTGACGCTGTGCGTCCATCGACTGGCGGGACTGCTCCTGGATGGCGGTCAGTGCCTGCTGGTGGCTTTCGCGTTGCGCCTCGGATTCCATCCGTAGCGAAGTCTGCTCGCGTGCCGCGGTTTCCCGCTGCGTTTCCAGTTCGGTCCGCAGGGCTTCCACGGTCTTCTCAAGATCGGCGATCCGGTCGCGGCAGGACTGGAGGGCCTGCCGGGTATCGGCAAGCTGTTGCTGTGCGGCGGCGAGCTGCTGGCGGTCCTCCTCAAGACGGTCGTGAACGGCGGCCATCTGGCGTCCGGCGTGTTCCTGCTGTTCGGTGAATTCCGCTTCCCGCCGTGCCAGGCGATGTTCAAGCTCGGCAACCCTGGCGGCGCGGACGGCGAGCATATCGCGTGTCTCGGCCAGGCTTTGCTGTTCCTGTTCCAGGAGCCGGCGGTTCTCATTCAGCGATAGCGCGGCGGCATCAAGCTGTTGCTGGACGGAGGCGTGGCGCCGTTGCAGCTCGGCCTCCCGTGTCCCGGCCATCCGGCGAATCTCCACGGCCTCCTGCCGGAGCGCCTCGGTCTGCCCGCATTCGGCTTGCAGCGCGGATTTCACCGATCCAAGCTCGGCGACCGTGGCGGCGTTGTCTTTTTCCAAGACGTGGATTCGACCGGATAGGGCCTCCTGCTGCTCGCCACTGCTGCGGCGGGCAAGTTCCAGCTCGGCATGGGCCTTCTGGAGGGCCTCCTGGAGTCCCTCGATCCGGGTGCCCAGCTCCGCTTTCCGTTCGTCGGCCTCGGTTTTCTGGCGGTTGTTCTTGTAGCTGGCCTCGGCAAGCGCATCACGGGTGTTCTGGATTTCGGCGTCCTTATCCTTGATCTGCTTGCGCAGTTCGAGGATGGTCTCGCCAAGTTCGGTCTCGCGCTGCTCCGCCTCCCGGCGGGCTGCCAGATGCTCGGCCATGGCGTTGTCAACGGCCGTCTGAGCCGCCTCCAGCTCGGAGGTGGTTGCCGCCGCGGAGGTCCTCAGCGCTTCAATCTGTTCAATCAGCTGCTGTTCCTTGCTCCGGCTCTCCGCCTGGAGTCCCTGGTGGTCCTTACTGAGCGTGGTCAAGGAGTCCCGTGCAATGCGCAGTTGATCGGTGGCCTGAAGCGAGTCGCGCTCCAGTTCAAGAATCCGATCCGAAAGGGCCTTCTGGTTTCGCTTCGCCTGTTCCGCGTCGCCGCTGAAGCGGGTCTGCACCGTCTCCAGGCTGGCCCGGGTCGCGTGAAGTTCCTCCGCCCGCTTGGCGGAGGCCGCCTGCAGCTCCGCGATCTGCCGCTTCATGTCGTTCTCGCGGCTTTCGCTCGTCAAGCGGTGTGAGTCATGCTCGGACTGGAGGGCGGTCAGCTGCTGTTCCGCCTCGCGTATCTGTGCGGAAGCGGCTTCCGTCGCCTGCTGCAGCTCACTGACCTTCTGCGTGAGCTCGGTCTCCATCTTGCGGGCTTCCGCGCGGGTGCCGTCATGCAGGGTCCGCTCCTCGACCAGGTCGGCTTCCGCCCGCTCGAGTTTGCGGGTCGTGAAAAACGCGGCTTTCTTCAGGTCCCGGATTTCGCCTTTAAGTTCGCTTTCGCGGGCACCGCTCTGTTCCTGGAGCGAGGCATGGGTCGTCGCCATCTCGGCAAGCTGTTTCTCGGCCCCGGCCAGGGTTTCGGCTGCCACCAGGTTTTCCGCCTGCAGGGAGGCGATATGCCCGGCGGATTCCGTCAGTTTTTCCTCTGCCGACTTGCGGGTCTCCTCGTGGCGGTGGCGTTCCTCGTCGAGCGCCCGCCGGGCGGCGGCCAGGTCCTCCGCGCGGTCTTCCGCCGTTTTGCGGAGCGCCTCGATCTGGCGGGAGAGCGCCGTCCGCTGGACTTCGCTCTGTTCGACGAGTCCCTGTTTCTCGGAGGAAAGCGAGCCGAGGCGTTCCTGCGCCGCCAGGAGTTCCGTGCCGGTTTTCGCGGCGGCGGCCTGCAGGGTGGCGAATTGGGCGTTCAGCGCATTTTCCTTCTCGCTGGTCTGCGCCTGCGCGGCATCAAGCCGCCGGCGTTCTTCCGCGAGAGCCTCGCGTGTGGATTCCAGCTCCGAAGCGGTCTGTCCGGCCTTGCGGTGCAGTTCCTCGATCTGGCCGTGCAGCGCCTTCTGGAGATCGGCGTTGTCCTTGACCAGCCTGGCGTTGCCATCGGTGAGTTCCTGAAGGCGTTTCTCGGCATCCTTGAGGCGCGAATCCGCATCGTTCGCGCTGCCCGTGAGGTGCGTCACCTTGCTATTGAGCTGCGCCTCGTTTTCGCGTGCCTTTTTCGAAAGGGCTTCGCGCTCGGTCTTTTCGGTGGCGAGCTTGGCCTCGGCGGCCGCGAGGCGACCGGCGGAGGCTTCCGCTCCGGCCTTGAGATTCTCGATTTGCGACTTCAGCTCCAGTTCACGCTTCTCGGAGGCTTCCTTGAGGGCGAGGTTCGATCGCGACTGTTCCTTCAGACGCTCTTCCGTTTCCCGGAGCTTGGCGGTAACGGCGTCGGCATCGGCCTTGAGCACTTCAATGTTCTTCTTGAGTTCCTGCTGCTGGGCCTGATCCGCCTGCAGGCCCGCCTCCCGTTCGACGGCGCTTTCCTTCTTCTGCCGGGCCGCCGTCCAGTCCATTTTCCCCGTGGGGGTCGTGGCGGTCTTTTTCAATTCCTCGCCCGCTTTCTCCAGTCGGGCGGCAAGGGCCTGCTTTTCCCCTTCCAGGGCGGCGATGTGCTTGCGGAGCGTCTCCTCGGCGGCGGCGCTCTGCGTCCTGATGAGCTCGGTGGCATTCTGCTCTTCCGTCATCTTCCGGCGCAGTATTTCCGCCTCGGACCGCAGGCGCTCGATCTCCTGGGCCATGGCGGGGCTGCGGTCATCGCGGGGGCTGCCCTTCGCGGCGGGGTGACCGCCAGCGGGCGTGATGATTTCCAGCGTGGCGGCCTCATCGGCAGGCCGGGAGGCGGTGGTCTGGATCAGGGCGTCCCGGCTGGAAACCAAGGCCTTCTCGTTCGTCAATTGATTGATCATGGCCGCATCCGCGGCCACGGTGCCGTCCGCGACCAGGTCCGCCACGGCGTGGATGTTGAGCGGCCCGTAGAAGGATCCGTCTGCCAGTTCGACCATCCAGACCATTTCCAGTTCCGGAATCCGCTCGGCGTTGATCCAGATCTTCTTGTCCTCGGAGACCTGGTGACCGGGGGCGACGCGTCCTTGGCGGGCCCAGTCCAGCAACGTGGGGATGCCGTTTGGGCCGAACACTTTCCCTTCCTCGATCTTCAGGAACCATGGTCTTGCAGCGGCGGTACCGGGGTGTACTCGATGTTGGTTGTCGGTCATGCAATCCTCGCTTCGTATCCAGATCAGAATCGGCCGGTTATGCGGTGTCTTCCGCATGGCAGGCGGTTAAAGCGGGAACTATGCGCAACGGAGCGGTCTAAGTCAAGATTTTGAATTCGTTGACAGCCGATGGCTGGCACGCTAGATTTGCCTGCCTTCGGACACCTTGCGGTGCGGAACGGACGGCCGGAATGAACAGGGGGCGAGGTATGTATGGTCAGCGATAAACAACGCCTGGGTCTTGCGATTGATGCAAGCATGGAGACGATCGGGCAGCTTCGCCAGCACCTGGACCGGATCGCCGCGCTTTCCCGGGCGGTCGTGGACACCTTGCGGGACGGCAACAAGATCCTGACGGCGGGCAATGGGGGGAGTGCCGCGGAGGCGATGCACATGGCCGAGGAGCTGACGGGCCGGTTTCGTACAAACCGGCGATCGCTGCCGGGGCTCTCGCTGGTGGCGGACGGTACGGCGCTGACCTGCATCGGAAATGATTTCGGGTTTGATTGCCTATTCAGCCGGCAGATCGAGGGACTGGGTGTTGCCGGGGATCTGCTGGTGCTGTTCAGCACCAGCGGACATGCGGCTAACCTCCGGAATGCGCTGGATGCGGCCCGGCGGAAAGGCATGCGGACCGTGGCGATCCTGGGGCGCGACGGCGGGGCGCTGGCGGGGCTGGCCGATATCGAGCTTTGCGTAACGGGAACGGCGACCGAGCGCATCCAGGAGGCCCATCAGGTGGTCATGCATCTTATCCTTGAGGAGGTTGAAATTGCGTTTCCGGCGGAATAACACAGCGGGAGGGCATCGGTCCTTGGTGACGCGTGGCGGGAAGGGAACATTGCACGGGATGGCCGGTATCCTGGCGATTCTTGTGCTGATGGCCGTCCGTCCGGTTTGCGCCCAGATCCAGTTGGCGGTGTCCCTGGAGCATCCGGCGTATCTGACCGGGGAGGCGTTTGCCGCCAGGGTGCGGATTGAGAATCAGCTCAATGTGCCGATGGTGTTTGATGATGAGTATCATAACGCGGAGCTGCTGGTCGAGCTGATCGGAACCCGTTCCGGTATGGCTCCGGAGTCGGAGCGTCGGGGCGTCAGCAGGGATACCGTGGTGATGCCTGCCCAGAAATGCCTGGAATTGGTGGAGATCACGTCGCTGTTCCAGTTGCGGGAACCCGGTGGCTACCGGCTGAGGGCGGGCATCCGTTACGACGGTCGCCTTTACCTCTCGCAACCGGTGGCGTTCGACCTGGTGCGCGGTGTGGAAATCCTGTCGCTCAATCGCGTGCTCTCGGGCTATAACGAGACGGATCTCCATTACAGTCTTCGCTTCTGGAAGCGCTCGGGCAGCGAGCATGCGTTTTTTGTCGTCGAGGATACGGAGTCGGGCGTCATTTACGGCACGTTCTTCCTCGGGCCGATTGTGCGGGTGAATCCGCCGGTCATCCGGTTTGACGAGCAGGGGCGGGCGGTGGTGGTGCATCAGTCGGGAAGAAACCGCTTTACCCGTTCCGTGATCGAGGTGGACCGCAACGGCGCCGAGCTGACGGCGCAGACGCATCATCTGGCCGATGGAAGTGATTATCCAATAAAGGCGGGTCATCCGTGAACATTGCCCGAGTGGCCTAGGCGGGAGTGGGTCGAATGTCAAAGAAATACGATTATGCTCGCACCATGCGCATCGAGCTCGATGATGAGGACAAGAAGGTGCGGCAGAATGGCCATACGGTCAAGATCCTGCTTCCGGACCAGGGGGTTGGAAGCACATCGTACCAGCAGCTGTCCCGCCAGGACTCCAGGGCCGCTGGCGAGTCCGATTACCGGCGCCTGCTGCAGAGCATTTATGATGCGGTCCTGATCACCGATGCCAGCGGTATCGTGAAGGAGTGCAACCATCGCGCGATCGATTTCTTCCGCTGGCCGGAATCGGAGCTGATCGGGGTGGCGGTGCCATCCCTGATCTCGGGGGCGGACGATGCCGTGGTCGGCACCATCCGCAGGAATCTGATGGAGCACCGGTATACGCTGATCGAGGGGACCTGCAAGCGGAAGGACGGCAGCTCGTTCCCCTCGGAAATCGCCGTCAACCGCCTGGATACCGAGCTGGAGGGCCGGCTCTGCTTCTTCATCCGCGATGTCTCCGTCCGGAAGCGGGCGCAGGATGCGCTGGAGGAGGCGATCACCAAGCTGGAGCAGCATGATCGCAACCGTTCACAATTCATCTCGAATGTGTCGCACGAGCTGCGGACGCCGCTGACGTCCATGCTGTATGCGATCACCAATATGCTGAAGGGGGTTGTCGGGCCGTTGAACGACCATGCCCTGAAGTATCTGGAAATGCTGCTGGGCGATTGCAGGCGGCTGCTGGCCACGGTGAACGACATTCTCGATTTGCGCAAGATCGAGAACCAGACGCTGACGCTGGCAAAGGCGCGGGTTCCCTTCGGACGGCTGGTGAACGGCAGCACGCGGTCGCTCGCGGTGCAGGCGGAGCAGAAGTCCCTTGTTCTCACGGTCAACACCGGGCGCGAGCTCTGGTTCGTGAATTGCGATGCGCAGAAGATCGAGCGCGTGATCCTGAACCTGGTCGGGAACGCGATCAAGTTCACCCCCGAGGGCGGTTTTGTAAAGGTCTCGGTCGCGGCGGATACCGAGCACGCCGGTTTTGTGAAGGTGATGGTTGACGATAACGGGATCGGGATTCCTCCCGCCGCGCTGCCGCGCGTGACCGAACGGTATTTCACGGTCGGCGACCAGCCTAGCGGTTCCGGTCTCGGGCTGGCCATCTCGAAGGAGATCGTGGCGATGCACGACGGCGCGCTCACGGTCGAGAGTCCGCCTCCGGGGGCCGAGAGGGGCACGCGGATCTCGTTCCGTCTGCCGGTGGCATCCGCTCCCACGGTCCTGATCATTGACGACGACCGCATGGTCCTGGATTCCCTGAAAATGCAGGTCTCGGACCATGGATACCGGGTGCTGCTGGCCGTCTGCGGCGGGGATGGGATGCGCACGGTTCACGCGGAGCATCCGGATATCATCATTCTCGATATGCTGCTTCCGGATATCGAGGGCAGCGAGGTGATCCTGCGTCTGAAGAGTGATCCTTCCACGGTCCGGATCCCGGTGCTGGTCCTCACCGGCGCCCATATCGGGCAGAGCAAGGTGGATGTGCTGCGCAACTTCGGCATCCCGGCGCTATCCAAGCCGTGGGATGAGACCGAGCTGCTGGATGGAATCGCGAACGCATTCCTCGGCAGTCTGCCGTTCTCCTCGCGGTAGGCCGACCGGGCTGCGCTCAAGGGCGCGGGTCTGCCGGGGGCGGGGGAGGCGGACTGATGAAAACCTGTTCCTTGAAACGGCGGATGATTTCCGGCCAGGCGTAGTGGTCGAGGACGTATCGGCGTCCGGCGGCGGCCATACGGCGGCACAGCGGCGCGTCGCCCAGTATCCGGTCCAGCGCCCCGGCGAACTCGGCGGCAGTCCGGAAATACAGTCCTCCGCCGCTTTCGACCACGTGATCACGGGTCACATCGCAATCCTCATGGACGAGACAGGGCGTTCCGCAGAGCCAGGCTTCCATGAGAACATAGGAAAAACTCTCGTTCAGCGAGGGTTGGCAGAACACGGCGGCGGCGGCATAGGCATCGCGCTTTTCCTGCTCGGTGACAAAACCGAGATCCACCAGGTCCGGTGAGTGTGAGGAGGTCGGCAGCGGTGCCGGCCCGATGAGCACGAGTTTCAACGGACCGGGGCGATTCTGCCGATAGCGCAGGAAGTAATCCATCAGCGTATGGACGTTCTTGGTCGTATCGCGCCTTCCGGCATAAAGGATGAACGGATCGTCCAGCCCGAACCGGGATCGGAAACGCGCCGCGTCCCCGTGGATCGCCGTGTCCACCCCCAGTCCGGCCGTGATGCCGGATCCGGGGGCGAGATGGAACTGGCGGCGGGCAAACCGTTCCTCCGCGGGTGAATTGAAGACGAAACGGTCGACGGACCCGGCCAGTCGGCGGACGATCTCCAGATCGGCGTAGCCCTCGTCGTGGAAGCAGGGGATCAGGATGCGCTTCCCGCGCGGCACGGCTTGCGCCCCGAAACAGGACGTGCCGAAAAGATAGGGGATGAAGCAGAAGAACGCGTAGTCGTGCGCCGGTGCCGCCATGAAGCGGATCAGCTCGGGACTGGTGACATGCCGCGTCATGAACTGAAGCTCCTCGTCCCAGGAGATCGGGACGCGGCGGATAATCAGATCGTTAAGGACCTCGAAATGGCGCATGTCCGGGGATTCCACGGGGAAGCGCCGAACGGTCAGCGGACCGTCGGAGGAGACGCCGGGTGCGTGATGGTTCCGGGTAATACCGTGCGGCAGGTCCAGCAGGCAGGTGGTCAGCACGTCGATCTCGATACCGGAACCGGCAAGATGCATCGCCAGGCTGCGGGCGGCGAACTCCGCCCCGCCGGATGCCTCCGGACCGAAGAACGGGCAGACAAAGGCAACCTTCACTGTGGCTCTCCATCCCGTGCGCCGGTTTTCGCCTTGGCCTCGAGAGCCTGCAGGCGTCGTTCGATCTCGCCGACCCGGATCGTGGTGGCCGCATGATCATTGGAGAGTCCGGCAAGGCTGGAAAGGACGGAGACGGTCGCCGCATGAAACAGGTCAAGCTGTTCAATCACCGGCAGGGCCAGCGGGGCGAGCAGGCGGCAGACCCGTCCGCGCAGGCTGCCCCCGCAGCGGCCGAGAACGGCCGCGGTGGCGGCGGCCTTGCGGATATCCGCCCGCAGGGAGCCATTGGCGGCAATCGCGGCGGCCGTGGCGTCGGACAGCGATGTGTCCTCCAGACCGCGGCGAATCTCCTTCATGATGGCGTCAACCGCCGGCAATGGTTCATCCATGATGACTCCTGTTCGTCCAGGCATTCTGCCCTTGGGAAAATGTGTCACAGAGCGCTTTCGAAAGTCAACCCCGCAAACGTCGATCCACGCTCCTGTCGAATCCCGGTTAAGCGTGTGCGTGCTCAAGGCGATCCGCAGGCATGAGCATTCCACACGACAATCCGGAGGGGAGGGTTCGCGGTTCAGGCCGTTGGCTGGAGGGTACCACGGCGCCAGGCGGCGGGTGGGGTTCCGTCATGGTGCTGCTTGAACCGGGCATAGAAATGCGCGGGTTCCGGATAGCCGCAGCGCTCGGCGATGACCCGGATCGCGATGCGCGGGTCGGCAAGCAGTTCCCTCGCGCGCGCCATCCGCAACCGCACCAATTCCTCATGCGGACTTCGTCCCAGTGTCTCCCGGAACCGCAGTTCCACCAGACGGCGCGAGGCGTTGACATGACGGGCGATCTGGGTCACGGAAATCGGGGCGGCAATCTGCTTTTCCATGAAATCCATGGCGCGCCCGACGATCGAATTCAGGGCGCCGATGCCGGTGGTTTCGTGCAGGACAAGGCCCGCCGGCGGAATGCGGATGTGCAGCGGCGGCGCCCCCGGATCGACCAGGGCGCGCGCCGCCAGCCGCGCGGCTTCCGCCCCCAGGGTGGTGTAATCCGTCATGATCGAGGAGATGCCGACGCCGGCAAGGAACGAATCCAGTGCCGAGTTGCCGGTGCCGATGATGGAAACCGTTCCCGGAACCGGGCGCCCGGCCTGCTGGCAGCAGGCGATGACGCGGCGGGCGGTACCGTCGTCCTGGCAGAACACGGCGGCCGCCATGGGCAGTGACTTCACGAACGACACCCATTCCTGCAGCGGGCCGGTCAGGCAGAGCGACGGGAACATCGCGGCGGCGATTCCGGCCTCTGCCGCCTTTCCGGTGAACCCGTCCTGCTTGTCGCGGGCAGAGGCATCCCCCTCGCCAAGGCCGGCAAAGTACAAGTGACGGTATTGGCGGCCTATGAAATGGGAGGCCGCGAGGATCCCGGATGCACGGTCGTCACTGCAGACGCCTGAAACCGATCGCAGTACCGATTGACCGCCGGTGTGGACCAGTGCCACGGTTTGACCTCCGCGCAGCGACTGCACCCAGCGATCACTGAGCAAATCGCCGATGATACCTTGAATCCGGTGTTCCGCGATCAGGTTCTCAAGCGCGATATTCTGGCTGTAATGCAACGGAATCACGTTCCAGGACCGGTGGCGTGCATAGTCCTTCACCCCGGTAAGCATGGCATTGGCGTGTTCAAAATTGACCGGACCCAGCACGGCAATGGATATTCTGTTCATGATTGCGCGAATATATAACATATAATTTCGTAATTGCGCAATTACAAAGCGTGGAGGGTGGTGTAGGGTGTTGGCTCGCTGGTGGAGTTAGCGGGTGACCACGGCTCCACCGGAAAAGCCGGTGGTGGCCTGGCGGTGGAGGGCTGGTGGTGGCCCGTGGGAGGCAGAAAGCAAGAAAGAGGGGGATGATGAAGCGCGCGTTCTTGACAGGAATCACAGGGCAGGACGGATCATATCTGGCCGACCTGCTGTTGGCAAAAGGCTATGAGGTGCATGGGATCATCCGTCGGTCCTCGACGTTCAACACGAGCCGGATTGATCATTTGTACCAGGATCCGCATGTCATGGGGTCCCGCCTGCATCTGCATTACGGGGATCTCGCGGATTCCGTGAATCTCGTGAAACTGCTGTACGAGTTGAACCCGGACGAGGTTTACCATCTGGGCGCGCAGAGCCATGTGCGGGTGTCGTTCGACATTCCGGAGTACACGGGCGATGTGACCGGACTGGGCACGATCCGCATTCTGGATGCGATCCGCGAGACGGGACTTCAGAAACGCACGGCCTTTTACCAGGCCTCCTCGTCGGAGATGTTCGGCAAGGTCCAGGAGGTGCCGCAGCGGGAGACCACGCCGTTCTGGCCCCGTTCGCCGTATGCCTGCGCGAAGGTCTATGCCTACTGGGTGACCGTGAACTACCGGGAGGCCTACAACATGTACGCCTGCAACGGGATCTTGTTCAATCATGAGTCGCCGCGCCGCGGCGAGACCTTCGTGACGCGCAAGATCACGCGGGCGGCGACGCGGATCAAGATGGGGCTGCAGGATAAGCTGTTCCTCGGATCCCTCGACGCCAAGCGCGACTGGGGCTTTGCCGGCGAGTATGTCGAGGCGATGTGGCTGATGATGCAGCAGGAGCGACCGGGTGACTTCGTGATCGCGACGGGAGAGACGCATAGTGTGCGCGAGTTCTGCGAGGAAGCCTTTGCCTTGCTGGACCTGGACTGGGAGAAGTATGTCCAGCATGATTCCCGGTACGAGCGTCCGTCCGATGTGGAGCTGCTGATCGGAGATGCGTCGAAGGCGAAGCGGGAACTCAACTGGGAGCCGAAGATCAAGTTCAAGGACCTGGTGCGGATCATGGTGGAGTCCGATCTGAAAATGGCCCGCCAGGAACTGGCGATGCGGCAATCCGCCGGGGAGAGTGTACCTTGAAAAGTGAGGATCGCATTTTTGTGGCCGGGCATAACGGGATGGTCGGCAGTGCCTTTCTGCGCGGCCTGGAACGGCGCGGTTACCGGCGGGTGATCACGGCAGACCGTGCCCGGTTGGATCTTCGGGATGCGCCGGCGGTGCGGGCGTTCCTGGAGGCGGAGCGTCCGGACGTGGTCATCGGCGCGGCCGCGCGGGTGGGGGGCATCTATGCCAACAGCACGTTTCCGGCGGAGTTTATCTACGACAACCTTGCCGCCGCTCTGAATCTGACGCACGAGTCCTATCGTGCCGGTATCCGGAGACTGGTCTTCCTGGGTAGTTCCTGCATTTATCCGCGCCTGGCCCCGCAGCCCATTCCGGAGTCGGCATTGCTCAGCGGTCCGCTGGAACCGAGCAACGAGGCATACGCGGTGGCGAAAATCGCCGGACTCAAGCTCTGCCAGCACTACCGTGCGCAGTACGGCGTGACCTATCACTCGGTCATGCCCACCAATCTCTACGGCCCGGGCGATCACTACGACCTGCTGAACTCCCATGTGCTGCCGGCCATGCTACGCAAGATGCATGAGGCCAGGGTGGCAGGGGAGGCGGTGGTGACGATATGGGGCAGCGGGACGCCTCGCCGGGAGTTCATGCATGTGGATGACTGTGCCGACGCGATCCTGCACCTCCTGGAACTGGACAATCCGCCTGACCTGGTCAATATCGGAACGGGCCGTGATGTCACGATCCGGGAACTTGCTGAAACGGTGCGGCGGGTGACCGCCTTCGAGGGGGACCTGGTCTTCGATACGTCGAAGCCGGATGGGACACCCCGCAAGCTGTGCGACACCTCGCTGCTCCGATCCCTGGGCTGGGCCCCTTCGATTTCTCTGGAAGACGGCCTCCGTTCGACTTATGATGACCTGCTGGTGAAACTCAAGGCGGGCTCTGTCCGCGGGTGGAGCCATGCGGATGTCCGGCGGTAAAGGCGGCCAGGGTCTTCTTGGCTCCGCCGGTTCTGAAATGCGATAATGGCAGGGGGCGGAATGGTTCTGGAGGCAGGGTCGGAGTTGGATCTGGACATCACGGATGTAGCCTACGGCGGGCGGGGCGTCGGCCGCCATGAGGACGGCATGGCGGTGTTCGTTACCGGCGTGCTGGAGGGGGAGCGTGCGCGGGTTCGGGTGACGGCCGTTCACAAGCGATACGCCGAGGCCTGTCTGCTGGAGTTGCTGGCGCCCTCGGAACACCGTCGGGAGTCCGGATGTCCGCTGGCGGGCCGCTGCGGTGGCTGTGCCTATCAGCATGCGGACCCTGCCGAGGAAGTGCGTCTCAAGAACCGTCAGCTTGCCTCCCTGCTTGGGCGCATCGGCGGCCTTCGGGATGTTTGCATCCTGCCACCCACCGCGGCCCCATGCAGCCTTGGGTATCGCAACAAGATCGTGCTGCATGCCGGGGCGGACGGTGAACTGGGCTACTACGAGAATGACAACCGGACCGTGGTTGATGTCGGGCAATGCCCATTGGCGGTCGATCCGATCAACGAGCGGTTGCGGGCGTTGCGGGCGGACCCGGCATTCATGCAGGGCTTGCAGCGCGGGGATTCGGTGACGCTGCGCTGGACGGCGCATGACGGGGTGGTGCACTGGAAGGACGGCGAGACCTCCGGGGGTCCGTTGACCGAGGCGACGCCGGTCGGGGATCTACAGGTGCCGCGCGGCGGTTTTTCCCAGATCAATCCGGAGGTGGCGTCGTTGCTGACCCGCCAGGTGAGCGAGCTGATCCTCAAGGAGGCCCCGGAATACCTCATTGATCTTTACAGCGGGGTGGGGGTGTTCGCGCTGGCGGCTGCTCAAGCCCGCGTACCGCATGTGCTGAGTGTGGAGGTCAACGGTCCGGCCATGCGGGCGGCCCGTTCGAACGCCCGCCGGCTGAAGATCGCCGGGGTGACGTTTGCGGAGGGGGATGCGGCGGAGATATTCGCCGGCGCCATTTCCCACATTGTCCCGGGCAAGACCATGGTCATTGCGGATCCGCCGCGCGACGGGCTGTCGGCGGCGCTATGCCGCGAACTGGTCGCGAACGGTCCGGCCACTCTGGTTTACGTCTCGTGCGCCCCCGATACGCTGGCCCGTGACCTGAAGCTGCTGACGGCGGGGGGCTACCGCCTTGAGCACTGCCAGGTGATTGACATGTTCCCGCGCACGGCGCACTTCGAGACGCTTTCCTTCTTGCGACGGGAAGAAACCGGAACATGCTAGACAAAGGGCCGAGGGGGTAAGCCGTACGCGGCTCGCGAGGACGCTGGCCTCCATCCCGTGTGCGGTGCTGATGGGTGTTGCGTGCAATGGTCGCGAAGAAGGGGTGGGAAATGATCAACCGTGTGATGCTGGCCGTGGCGGGTGTTATCACGATGGCGCTTCCGCTCGCGGCGAGCGATGTGAAAATCTGGCCGTTGTTCTATCATGCCGCGGATCCGGTGACGGATGTCAACCGGACGGAGCTGCTCTGGCCGCTGTATGTCCGCGAACGGTCCCCTGAATACACGGCGCATCAGCTGCTGAGTTTCCCGCAGCGTTATCCGTCCGGTTACCCGCATCAGTTCTATCTGGGCTGGCCTCTGAGCGGTCTGCGGATCGGGCCGGATGGTCATGATGCCTGGTTGTTTCCGTTCCTGTGGAGCGGGGAGGATTATTTCACCCTCTTCCCTCTGGTCTGGTACGGCAGGCACTACTGCTCCCTGTTCCCGCTGTTCTATTACGGACACAGCGGTACGGATGACCATCCGCGGCGCACGCTCAATCTAGCGCTGTTCCAGCACAATTCCTGGAGCGACCAGGGCCGCACGCATACGCTCTGGCCGCTGGTCTGGTACCGGCAATATCAAGGTGAGTGGTCGAAAAACCGCTCGATCGGCGTTTTTCCGCTGTTCTGGAATTCGCAATCGGCATCTTCGAACAGTACCTCCCGATCGGCTTCCCGCTCCGGGCATACGCTGTTGCTCCAGGGGTGGCGGCGCCATGCCGTCGAATCCAGCGAGGGTCGCGTCTCCAGCTCGACGAATTCAGCGAACTGGCTTTTTCCGCTGTATTACCGCTCACGGGATCAGCACCAGACCCTCTCGAACGGGAAGACGGAACTCAATGCCAAAGCCTCCACCCAGGTGGCGCTCTCCCTGCGCAAATCCAGTTCCTGCTCCATGGTCGCTGATGATGGGAAGGTCACCGTGATCTCAGCCGAGTCGCAGCGCTCGGTTCTCCCGTTCTGGTGGGCGTGGGACAAGCAGTATCATGACACGCAGAGCGGTGGCCGCATGCTGTTCCCGTTCTGGTGGCGGTCGCGGCTGACCCTCCAGGGTACGCTGGAACAGTCGGCAAGTTTTCTGGTTCCCATCGGTGCGCATCTGTACAAGAAAGGGGTGTACGAGACGCGGAATATCCTGGGGCCGATTCTCAACCGCACGGAAAACAAGGTGCATGACTATGTGCGCTACGATGGTCTTTTCCCGTTCTTCTCGCTGACCCTGGGCTCAAGCCGCTCCGGTGGACGGTTTTTCCCGCTTGCTGGCACCGAGCGGGAACTCGGGAAATACTCGAACTTCTGGTACCTGTTCCCGCTGGGCTGGTCCTGCGAGTCGCAGGCCCGTCCGCCGTACCGCGCGCCGTCCGCGCAGTTCTGGGCGCTGCACGAGCTGGAGCGCCGCCCGTTCGTGGCGGCGGCGGACTGCCCGGATCTCGGGGCGAGTCGCCTGACGGCGTTGTATCCCCTGATGTGGAGCCGCCGGACGGCCGATGTCCAGTCCTCCGCGTTCCTGCCCTTCTGGTACCAGCGAACCTCGCGCCAGGGCGCGACGGTTTCCCGCGATGTGACGATCCCCTTGCTGCTGGGTGTTCACGGAACCAGCAGGCGCGACGGGGTGCCGGTCTATTCCCGGCACGATTACCTCCTGTCCCTGCTGGCCTGGGGCTCGGGCGAGGATTACCGCTTGCACCGTCTCTTCCCGCTCTGGTCCTATACCCGATACGGTGAGCACCGGGATCTGGCGATGCTGGTGCCCCCGTTCTCCCGTTCCGCCTGGAACGATCCGCAGCGTCCGGGGCAGCACCGCTCCTCCGAGATTGCCGTGCCGTTCTCCTTCCTGCCGTGGTTCTATTCCCGGCAGTATCAGGATGGAACCGGCACCCAGAGCCGGTCCTCCTGGTTCTTCCCGTTCTATAAGCGCACGGTGGAGCAGTCGACGGAACGGGATGTGAGGAAGTTATCAATACTCTGGCCCCTTTGGAACGGAGAGTGGGAGCGCGGCGAAACGCGGATCCGCGGGCTTGGCGGCACGGTCAATTATTTCGAGCGGGACGTGAACCGGTTTGTGGAGCAGCGGATCCTCTACCGCCTCTTTACCCGCCGGACGCGCAGCTGGTTCACCGAGCGCGAGCTGATGCCGTTCTACTCCAGCCAGACCCGCGAGGACGGTAACTCGTATTGGAAGATCCTGGGAGGGCTGGCAGGGCGGGAAGTCCGGGACGGACGCACCTATCTCCGGTTGCTGTACCTGCCGATTCCGACAGGGGCGGCGCGTCCGTCGAATTCCGGTAGCAGCGCGGAACAGCAAGCCGTGCATGCCGATCTTGCCTTGAATTATCTTCAGCATGGCCGGTATGACCGGGCCGCGATCGAGTTCACCCTGGCGGGGAACGTGCGGGACGACGACCTGGCGTTTCAGATGGCCGCGGCCAGCGCCTACCTGGATGCGGATCCCGAGAGCATCGGCAAGGAGCTCCGTTCCACCGTTCCGTCCTCGCTGGAGCCGATGACGGGCAAGGGGCGGCGCGATCGGCAGACGCTGCACACGAATCTGCGGCAGATGGCGGTGCGGCGGTTCGAGGCGGCGATCGGGCTGGGTGGGGATGCGCCAGAGCTGCTGCGGCAGATGGCGGTCGCGTATGACGACATGGGGCAGCAGGAGACAGCCCTTGAAAAGCTAGCGGAAGCCGTTCGCCTGAGGCCGTCGTTTGCACTGGGGATGGAGCGGCTTGCACTTCTCAGAATGCTGGGATGGGATCGCCGCACAGACCGCTTCGAGCCGGCTGGAGTGCGTCAGGAACCCCTCCCGTCCGATGTGCTGGCGTGGCGGCGGCAGTGGATTGCACTGCTGGCGGAATTGCGCCGGGCGTATCCCGGCTCGCCCGCCTTATGCCGGATCGAGGCCGAGGGCCCGGCCAGCGAGAGCGACGATGCCTACGGCGGCTGGTCTCCTTACCACCATGCGTTCATGACCGGGGATCCCTTCTCTGCCGATATGCAGCGCAGGCTGGCGCTATTCGAACGCGGCGCCCTGCTCGAGGCCGATGCCGAAGAGCGGACCTGGATCGCCGGGGACGCCGCGGGTCGCCATCGCCGGCGGGGCGTCGCGTCCACGGCCCGGTGGCATCGCTGGATGGGGGATGACGATGCCGGCGCCCCCGCCCGCGCCTGTGCGACACAGGCCATTTCGCTGCTCAACCGGCAGGCGGAGTCGGCGCTGGATCGGAAGGAATACGCGACGGTGGATCCATTGTCCAAGCGCATTCTGGAGCTGCTTCCGCACGCTTGTGTGCTTTGTGATCCAACCCGGAACGGTTCGGCAACGGCAACGCGGATGGGTGCTGGCGGGCCTGTGGCGGATTCCATGCAACGCCTCTATCGGTACTATGTCACGGTGCTGGACGATCCAGTCGGCTACATCGCGCTGGCGGAGAACTGGATCGCCGGGCTTTGTCCGCACCAGCAGGTCGCGATTGAGCAGTCCCTGAAACCGCTCCGCCTGGAGCTGCAGTACCTGAAGAACTGGCAAATTACCGGCCTGGGTAAAACACAGGTTTACCGGGGGGCGTTCTATGATCGCTACGTGGATCTTGATACCATTCTCGGGCATCCGGACCGCTGTACGGTCACGGCGGAATGCGACATTGTCACACCCGCGGCACGCGACGCGGTTCTCCGCCTGGGATTCGATCACCGGTTGAAAGCGGAACTGAATGGCAAGGAGATCTTCCGGGAGAAGAAGAGGAAGATTGCGGTGCGTGATGAATTCACTGTGCCGGTGGCGCTGCTGGCTGGCGAGAATCTCCTGAGGCTGAGCATCACGGATGACAAGCTGGCCTTCGGGTTTTTTGCGCGGCTTTCCGACAAGGACGGTCTGACCATGAAGGACGTGGAAATACGGGTTCCGGGTCACGAATGACCCGGTCACCGGATGCTCCGCCAACCGGAGGTGCAGCCCGTTCCGGTTTTCCGGGATGGACGCGATAACCGGAAACCATTACGCTCGGCGAAAAATGGAGTTTGCATGCGGGAACAGAATCGGGAAAGAGCGGTTGATGCGGTCACGGAAGCTAGGCTTTGCGTGCAGTGCGCTTCTCGTTCACCGGGGAGGAGGCTCAGGACGTGACATTTGATTTTGATGAGGTCATCGAGCGGCGCGGAGGCGACAGCTACAAGTGGAATCAGCCTCTGGAGAGGGATTTCCTGCCAATGCCGGTGGCGGATATGGACTTCAAGGCCCCGCCAGCGGTGCTGGCCGCGTTGCATCGGCGCGCGGATCACGGGGTTTTCGGCTATGCACAGGCTCCCGCATCCGTCATTGACGCGATCGGGGAAAAGCTGCGGAAGGACTACGGCTGGGAGATTGATCCGGCCTGGCTGGTCTGGCTGCCGGGGCTGGTGACGGGGCTGAACGTGATCTGCCGGATGCTGGATCGTGACGCGGCGGTGGTGACTACGACGCCGGTTTATCCGCCGTTTCTCAGCGCGCCGGACCATGCCGGACATCCCCTGATCAAGGTTCCACTGGAGGTGCGTGGCAACCGTTATGAATTCCCGATGGATCGGATCGGGGATGCTCTTGCGGGCGATGCCGGGCTTTTCATGCACTGCAACCCGCATAATCCGTCGGGCCGCGTGCTATCCCGCGAGGAACTGGAAGGGATCGCGACGCGCTGCCTGTCGCACGATGTCCTGATCTGCTCCGATGAGATTCATGCGGGCCTGGTGCTGGATGAGGAGCGCCGCCACATACCGATCGCGACGCTTTCCCCCGAGGTGGCGGCTCGGACCATAACGCTGATGTCGCCGAGCAAGACCTATAACCTGGCGGGGCTGATGTGGTCGTATGCGATCATCCCCGATGCCGGGATTCGGC
>CAZGBW010000006.1:0-20939 GCA_964523995.1 uncultured Victivallales bacterium
TCCGAAACCGATCTCCGTTCATTCATGGGCCGGATGCTTTTCAGCAAGGAAGATGTGTTCAAGCCCGTCGAGGTCCTGAGCGGTGGGGAGAAAGCCCGCCTGATCCTGGCCAGGATGATGCTGGAAGGCGGGAATGTGGCCATTCTGGATGAGCCGACCAATCACCTGGATCTCGAGTCCATTGAAGCCTTGAACTTCGCGCTCTCCGAGTTTGACAGCACCATCCTTTTCGTCTCCCACGATCACCGGCTGATCGGGTCGCTCGCCACCCGCATTCTTGAAATAAAGGATGGACGGATACTGGACCGTTCCTGCAACTGATACCATCGGGGAATGACTGACACTCCCGCCTACGGCCAGCTTTCCCAAAGACCGGTGGCCATGTTCACGAACCAGCGCGGATTGCGTGAACCGTTGTACCACAACCATGCAGAAGGCGATGACCGGAAGATGAAGGGATAGGCAGTGCTACCTGTCCACAGCCAGCCCCTATCCATGGTAAAAAGCCAGACACTCGCCGGCGAGTTGCCGGGCGGAACATAGAAGAACCCATGCTTGCTATGCCATATCCAGCCATCCGTGCCCATCGGCACGTAATCACCGAACCATGTCAGCCGACGCCAGCCGCCACCAATGGACTGATACCCCGCGTCCCATGTCGGTGCCCCGGTGGAGAACGATACCGTGGCAACAGCCGGGATCCCGGTGTTGTCGGGTATGGAAACCGGCGTGTTGGTCGAAACATGGCCCGTCCCTCCGAACCACACGGTGAAATTGGTGATGAAACCCGACACGCCGGAATCCTGGTCGGCACACCGCACAGTAACCAGATTGGACGACCCCCAGGATGCCGAGGACAAATCCACGACCAGAGTCCAGTCAGCACGCTGATCATCCAGGAATGATCCGGTTCCATTCGGAAGACTCTTGGGCGACGGGGAATTGCTCCATACGGTCGTCCCGTTCACGGCGAACGCAAGACTGCGGATATCACTGCGCCAGTCGTGCTGGATCTGAACCTTGGCGTAGCTCGTCGGCAACTCGTAGGTCCCCTCCAGCGGATACATGACATCACTGAAGTAATTCTCGAAATAATCGGAATCCACGATCATAAAACCGTTGCTGCCGAAGCTCGTCCCCCAGGAATTCGCGAGAAGGTAATAGCCGGGGCCATAACCGCAGACCGCGATCATGTGGTCGATGTTGGTAACCGTGCATGGGGCCCCGACCCAGGGGGGATCACCAGCGGACCAGTTCTCAAACGAGGCCTGATCGGACTTGACGCCGGCAACCGCCACACCGCCCTCATCCAGGAAAGACTTCAGTTCATTGATTTCCGCCGTGCCGGGATCCCACTCCCATACCCACACGTAACTCGCCGTTCGCCGGTGCAGCCCTTCCATGAAGTCAGCCACCACAGGCAACGCGGCGAATTGCCCCGAGATAAAGGGTTTCTGTGCCAGAGATGGAACACCATAGCGGATGAAAATCTCGAATGGCTCGTGTCCATAACTGCCTGCATCCTTGCCGCCATTGGTCAGGTTGTAGGTGAAGCGAGGCGAACACTGGTTGCTGGCGGACGTCACGTCCAGCGAGGGGTTCTTGCGTTTCATGTTCGCCGTTTTCGCGTTATAGGTTCCAGCCCAATGCACACAAGCCTGCTCGCTGCCCTGGTCGGCGATGGGAGGAAGATATCCCCGGTTGTCCGCTGTCCCGCTAGCCCCTTTCCTCCGGGTCTTGCCCCCCTCGGGAGCACGTCCAAGCACTCGCCCTTCCGCAATCCATTTCGCACGAGTCCCACCCGGATAAGGCTTCTTGCCCGCCGTGAAAGATCCCCGTCTCGTCACCGCCGGTGCGGGTGTGCCATCCGCCCCCTGTTCGGCCAGCACGAGACTCCCCGGAATGATCATCAGGGCAAATAGCGGTATCAGCCAACACATTCGTCTTTTCATTAGACCCCACCTCCTCGTAGCGGTTGAATGTAGTCTAGTCCCATTGGACCCCCATGTCAATTCCAAACGCCCCTCTGCTATTGCACAACATGCTGATATCGTGCAATATGCGGGCCATGCAGGTTTTTCAAAATACGGAGCCCGCCAGGCCCTTCTCACCCTCGTTGCTCTGCGCGCCGATGGCAGGCGTGACGCATAGCGCCTTCCGCCGCCTTCTGTCCGATTTCGGTGGCTACAGCGCGATCTATACGGAATTACTGGCAAGCCGGCAGCTGGTGCGCGAGGACGCAGGCAAATCCACCTATCTCAAGCGCAGGGCGGAAGAGGGCAAGGTGATCTACCAACTGCTGCTGACGGGGCAGGACTCCATCCCGGAGATCGTTGCCAGCATCCTGCCGCTCAACCCGGCGGCTATCGACATCAACTGCGGGTGCGGAGGCCAATATGTTCGCCAGGCTGGCGGCGGCGTGGCGCTCTTCGAGAATCGCGCACACCTGGAAAAGGTCATTAAGGAAGTGCGGCAGGAATACTCCGGATTGCTCATGCTCAAGATTCGTCTCGGGCGTGAAGTCCCCGGCTGGCGCGTGCCGTTTCTTGAGCGGATCAGGATCATCGAGGACTGCGGAGCGGATGCCATCACCCTGCATCCGCGCTTCGCCGGCCAGCATATGAAGAGAGGCGCTAAACACGAACTGTTCAGCTGGCTGGCAGACAACACCCGCCTGCCCGTTATCGCAAACGGCGACATTCTCGGGCCGGCGACGATCGCGAGGAACCCAAAGACCTTTGAAAAGACCGCCGGCATCATGGTGGGTCGCATGGCGATCGTCTGTCCATGGCTCTTTGCCGCATGGGACAACCCAGGCCTGAAGGTTGATCACCTGAAGACGTGGCTGACGTTCTACGACTACCTGCTCGAGGACTTTCGTGAAAAGGATGCGCTCGGACCGCTCAAGCTATTCACCAAATACTACGCGCAGAACTTCTCGTTCGGGCATACCCTCTATACAGCGACACGCAGCGCACCCACGGTGCAATCCCTCCGGGAACATGCCATTCGCTTCATGTCAGCCGATCCGGCAATGGTAGAGCCCCCCTCACTCCCCGTTGTCTATTAAGTACCGCCATTGGCCATGACGAACCTTGCAGCGGCCGGGCCGCGATACCCGTCATGCCCGGCACAGGCAGAAGCAGGCGGTTCGCCTACTCGTCCAGAACCTCCTCAAGCTTTGCATTCTGCCGGTCGGCAATGGCTTGAATATCCGCCTTGGCACGCTGACCGGCATCAACCGCGTATTTCCCGGTCATGCCATCCGCCAGCAATTCCACTGGTGATTTCGCGGGCACAGGGCGCTCATCGCCGGGACCGGACGCCGGGCGGCAGCCGGGAAACGGCAGGGCCAGGCATAAAACCAGGATTGCGGGAAGAATACCCCCGTCCGCGCTTCCGCCGCCCGGCAACGATCTATTGGCATCAATCATACACTCTCCATTTCCAGCTTGATCATGATATCATCCGGTCGATGCCCGTGCGCGGTAGGTGGCAGGGCCCATACCGTGGATCCGGCTGAACTGCCTGCTGAAGTGGTGTCGGTCATGGAATCCGCAGGATTCAGCCACCTGCTCAATGGAATCCCGTGAATATATCAGCCTCAGCTCGGCCCGCTGCAACCGCAGCATGGCGCGAACCTCGCGGGGGGATCGGTCCAGTGCCTGAACAAACAGGCGACTGAGTGAACGCGGTGTAAGATGCACCGATGCTGCCAGCTCCGCAACGGTCAGATGCGGCTTCGTCTGCATGCGTTGCAGTACACTGGCAACGCGAGGCGCGACCCGCCCCCCGGCCAGGATCGCCTCGGGCACCGCCTGCATACCGCGGGCCATGAGGCTCGACAAGCGCATTCCGTAGGACGCCGCCCCTGCCGCATACGTGGCCAGATCCCGTGCCAGGACGTCCGCCTCCTGCCGGACGACGGCTGGCAGCGGCTGCTTGCCGATCCAATCGGTCACCAGGTCGTACGGTGACGAGACGGAAAAATGAATCCAGAAATGCCGCGTGGGTTTCGTGAGCCCGGACTGCAGTCTTGTATACGGGGCGATGATGATCAGGTGCTCCGGCCCCAATTCCCAGCGAAGGCCGCGTTGATCAATCCACGAGCCCGGCGCCGCCGTCCAGTAGATCCGCCAGCAGGGAACCGTAATGTGCCCGATGTCCCATGCTTCAAGACAGGCGGTGCCCGTTTGCAACACATGCCATACCGCCGTGGAAGATGCATTAGCCACATTCATGTCCGATATATACACAGACCTGTCGGATCTGGCAATAGCCGTCTTGATGCCACTCCGCTAGATTGTCCCCGTATGGACCGAATCACAACCTCGGAGGACTGCCATGAGCCGGGATCTCGCACTACAGAACATCAACCTCAAGCCGACCTCGCACTGGGCCCACACGGAATACAGCCTGAACTATCACCATGACTACATCCGGGCGAAGACGGGACGGGACCCCGCAACGCACGCCGCCACCGCCGAATTCAACCGCGCATGGCAAATAGACTTCAACTGGAGTGTCAACGATGGCCTGCATGGACACTGGGCCAACTTCGGGCGCAGTACGGATATGGGCCATGCGGCCTATGCGGCCGATGGCAGCGATCAAACGGCCATCGTGGAAAGTCCGTTCAAAACCCCTGAAGACGTGTGGGCCTTTGATGCGGTCACCGAATACGGCTTGCCGGACAAGGCCGCGCAAAGTGCCGCCTATCAGAAGTCCATCGACAACGCCCGTCTCAACAGCCCGGACCAGCTCACCACCGGCGGATACTATAAAACACTGGTGTCAGGAGCGATCCAGGCGTTCGGTTGGGACATGTTTCTCATGGCACTGTCCGAACCGGACCGAATGGTGCCCGTGTTCGACAGTATCTTCCGGCGAACCCTGTTTCACATGCAATGCTGGGCGGAGACCGATGTCGAGGTCGTGATTCAGCACGACGACTTCGTCTGGTCATCGGGTGCCTTCATGCATCCGGATATCTATCACCGCGAGATCATCCCGCGCTATGCGCAACTATGGAAACCGCTGCATGCCGCCGGCAAGAAGGTACTCTTCTGCTCCGATGCCAATTTCATGGAATTCGCCGAGGCCGTGGCCGACGCGGGGGCTGACGGTTTCATATTCGAGCCAATGACGTCATTCGCGTTCATGGCTGAACGCTTCGGCAGCTCGCATTGCCTGGTGGGCAGCTGCGTCGATTGCCGCGACCTGACACTGGGCCATCCCGATCAGGTTGACGCGGACATGGACCGGACGATCGCCCTGCTGGCGCAATGCCGCGGAGCCATCGTCGCCGTCGGCAACCATCTCCCGCCGAACATCCCGCCTGCCATGATGGATCACTACATCAACCGATTGCTGCCGAAACTGACGCGCCACACCTGAGCCGGATATACCCGGACCCGCCGGGCATGCCAGGGGCACAGGGCCGAACCCGATCCTTACCGTACCCTAAAATGATGAGCAGCGGGAACGGGATCATTCTTGATAGACCCATTTTTTCACCTCTTGCCGTGTGTGTCGCCACCGATCAGGATTTCCTGCTCAAGACCGGCATTGGCCTCGTCCATCCAGGTGAGGATCCTGTGCAGCTCGGGCGGGGCCGTCCGGCGCAGGACTTGCATGAGCACGCCGTTGCGCCCTTGCAACAACGACGGCTTCCCATAGGTACGCAGCAACTCGCGCAGGTCCGGTGGACTGTACAGGGAAAGACGGTCGCCAAGTACCGTCTTGTAACGGAGGTATTCGCCAAGGCCGACGGGATCGTAGTCCGGGCAATGCAGATACCGGCAGTCACGCATCCCCTCGCCTGCCAGTGCATCAAGGATGACGCCCGCCAGCCGCCCGGCGGTATACAGGACGGCATCCACGTCAATATTCATACGTTCGGCGTGAAGAAAGCATTCCTGATTCTCGATCAGCGCCAGGGTACCGCTCATCACCAGCGGTTTTCCCGGATGGATGACGAGCGCGGCCGCCCCGCAGGACCGCGTTAGCGCAAGCAGATTGCATGGCAATCCGTCCAGGCGGCAGTCCACCGGCCTGAGTGCGCGCAGCAGCAGCAGCGCCGCCCCCTGCCCCCGTGCCTGCTTGGAATTGCGCATGCCGCGCACGGCTTTTGCCCTGGCAGGCAGGTCCCCCGCGGTAACGCACTCGGGGAAATGCGTCACAATGAAATGATCCAGCGCGGTTTGATTCTGCACCTGAACCGCCTCCCCACTGCCGCTGCGGACGATGCTGATAATCCCGCCCGCAAAAAGGGATTGGAGGTCCTCGCGCACGGCGCGGCCGAATGCCGATAGCGGAAGACTGCCGCAGGCCGCGAGTTCATGCAGACGGCGCCGGGTCGCTTCATGCATCGCCACCCCCCCCACCCGGTTCCTCGCCGGCCGCCAGACTCTCCACCAGCGCGCTGCGCGGATCGAGAATAACCCGGCCGTTCTCCTGTTCCCGCATGAAATACAAGCGCCCGGCGGCATCCATCGCCTCCGGACTGGCCAGAATGGCGTTGAAGCCCATCGCCTGCGCGGTCTCCACAATCGCATGCAGGTTGTCGCTATCCAGGCTGGAACATTCGTCGAGATAAAAGGGAATCGCCACATCGGCATCGTCCAGCAGATATTTCAGCAACGACAGGTTCACCAGAACCTTGATGGCTATCGTGGTGCCGTTGGATTCAATCCGGTCCAGATGCGGATACTTGCGTACGGTGTCATCGGGCATGGTGATTTCGAACTCGAGATTAAACAGGTCGTCCAGCGCGATCCGGGGACGCTCGCTGAGCAGCCTGCCGATCTCATCAAACGCCTGGTCGGCGGCACCCGTCTCGGCGAACAGCGGCATGTCGTCCTGCAGCCGGATATTCCGGATCCGCTTGTTCCATTGCGGATCCTCGACAATCGCGAGTCGGAGACTCTTGAGATTGGAAACCGCGATGCCAGCCAGCCGACGGTTGATACTGTTGATCTGCACCCGCAGGGTTTCGAGGTCACTGCCCATGTTCTGCAGGTTTTCCCGGATGCCGACGGCGATGCTTCTCCAGAGTTCAGACGCGGCCTGCTCCTGCCCGGGCAACGCCTCGTGCGCCTCTTTCAGCCGTTGCAGGCTTTCGTTCTCGTCAGCCCCGGCATACCGCGAATAGGTACGCTCCTCAATAGACTTGAGCGTCTCGTGGAGGGCTTCGTCCTGCCGCTGCTGATCCAGCGAATCCTTGCGATAGCGGGCAGCGAGATCTTCCAGATCCCCCGGAACGGTCTCCACCGGTTGCACAGCCCACGATTCCGGCGGGCGGACCACGCCGGCAAGCAGCGTCTGGATCTGCAGTCCCTGGCCCTGTATGCGGCTATCCTCGTTCCGAAGCGTCTGCTTCTCCTCGGACAGTTCCCACATCCGGATGGCCAGCGCCCTGATGCGCGCATTCAAGGCATTGTCCGCTTCCAGCGCCAGCCCCTGGCGATGGCGGTTATCGTCCAACTGTTCCCGCCGGATCCGCAGTTCCTCAAATTTCTCCTGGCGCCGCAGCAGGTCCCGCCGTTCCTGTTCGAGCCGTTGCTTCTGGTGACGAAGGGTTTCGGCCTCCTCCGCATCACGGCACAACTGCTCGTCCCGCCGGATCTGGTCTTCGAGGGTCCCGATCTCATCCTTGATGTGCTGCGGATCACCAAACCGATCAAGCGCCGGCGCGATCAGCGCTTCCAGCGTGATCGTCACACCGAGGCCCGAAAATGAGCCGCCGCCGCACTGGCCCGAGAGTTTCTGCAGAGCCGCGACCACAGCCTGTATATTCGTGACGGCAACTCCCGGCTCTGGCCGGTCAAGTGGAAGCCCGAGAAGTTCGGGATTCAGCAACCGGAAGGCGTCTTCAATCGCTTTATCCGGAAAATGCCGGCGCAGCGACTGGATGACGGTATGCTCGACATTGGCAAGACGGTTCTTCAGGCGACTGACATCGGCTTGGTGCTGTTTGAGGCGTGCCTTCACCTGAGCCATGGGTTCGGCGGTAAGGTTGCCGAGCCGGCGGGCTAGCGAATCGGAAAGCCGCTCGACCTCGGCCAGTCGCTGTACGTTCCAATCCGGCATGAAATCAGCCAGGGCCTTTTCCATGGCGTTGGTTTCCGCCAGCCAGTCATTCAGGCGCGTCAGCGTCTGGGTGCAGAGGGTCAATTCCGCCTGCGCGACGGCGGTGTCCCCTTCGGCCTGTTCAAGTTCAGTCGCGATCGCCGCCCGGCGTGCATCGAGCGCGGCCCGGTCGCGCTGAAGCTGATTGGTCATCGTTTGCGCGGCGGCCATGACGCCCAGGTACAAGCCGGGGATCCGGCGGCGGGAGGCATCGCGCTTTTCGCGGTGCGCCAGCGCCCGCTCAATGTCAGGGACCAGATCCTTGAGCATCTGGACCGAACGGGTGTCGCGCTTCACCTTGTCAAAGCTCTCCTGATACGTCCTGGCCAGGTCAATCCCGTCCGGCTGGTGGAACCGTTTGGAAAACAGCGCCAGCAGCAGGCTCTTCATTTCCTCCTGCCGGATATGCGACAGGCGCAGGATATTGCAGAAGAGTGCCCTGAAACTGTTGTAGGTATCGCGATTCTTTGCCGGCACCAGTCCGAGCATGACTTTCTGGCTGTCGCCGACGCCGGTCAGCGCGGCACGCAGCGTGGCCGGGGTCAGCGGGGTGTAGCCCTTGGATGCCAGTCCGGCGCGGATGTCATCGAACGGACGCACCCGGCGGTCCGCATCCAGGAACAACGTCTCGTCGAAGCGCCCCATGTAGGTGAAGCGCTCAAACTCGTACTGCCGGATCGGACCGCAGCCGCGGACGCCGACGGTCTGGTAACCGGTCGGAGTCAGGCACTCGAACAGCGCATAGCTGAAAACGGTCGGGAAATAGTATTTGCGGGTTTCCTGCATTTCGCGGGAGAAGCGCATGCTTTTCTGCTCGTCGAGATAAAGAAACTGGAGCAGCGCGATCAGCGAGGTTTTCCCCACGTTGTTGGGACCGACCAGATGCAACGGGCGATCCAGCTCGATCTCGGCATAATCGAACTTCCCGCACTGCAGGGCAATCAGGCGTATCGGACCAAATCGGTTATTCATCGTTCTGAACCTCTCGAGCGTGTTCGTTCCCGTCTTCCGTCGCTGTCTTTGCCTCCGTAGTTCCGGCATATTGCAGGCAGAGGTCGAGGAACCGGTAGGCGGGAGGGAGAAACCCGAACCGGTCGTCGGGCAGGCGTCGGATGAACCCATAGCGATCAAGGCCGAGGATGATGCCTCCGAGCTGCTCGACGGATGTGACCTCGGCCTCGCGCATCAACTCGCGGTAACGGTCGCCGGTCAAATGCGGCAGGGCGTCCGCAGCAAACGTGCTGCTCATCAGCGTGTCCTCGATCGGCAGGCCGCGGTCGGCAAGATGCTCGACCAGGATGAAGATGAACAGCGCCATTTTCCCGGCGATATCGGTAAAGTTCGACGTGTCTTCCAGATAAAAGAACTCGCGCGGATGCCGCCGGAGCGTGAAGCCCAGGTCTTCCAGCAGGACGCGATAGGCCTCGTAATGCGCGCACAGATGCGTAAAGAGCGCCCCGTCCGCAGAGCTGATATGGCGTCCGCGACGCAGCGCGTGAAAGATATCGGCCAATGCCGGAAGATGGGTCCGTCCGTCAGGTTCAAGTTGTTTCATGCCGCCTCCTCTGGGTTGCGTGTGCATTGATGCGCATGGGATGGGCGCGCAACCGCCGTCCGCTGATCTCGTAGATCGCGCTTCGGTCATCGAACCCCGTCTTCCCGTAGCGCGCCGAATGCATTCGTCCATACAGCCGCAGGATCACCGCCGGCGGCTGGTCTGGATACGTCCCCGCCAGCCATCGGAAACTGTCTTCAATCGGCAGGGCTTCCTTTACGCGCCGGTCGAACTGCAACATATCGAAGGGGGCATCGGCGGCGGCGGCGATATCCGTGCGCAGCGGCTGCGGCGGCTGCGGGGTGTAGGCCGCAAGCCGGGCCATGTGAGCCTCCAGGGCCGCATCGCTGAACTGCCCCTGCATCTGCCAGTTCGGCAGCCCCAGCCTGGCAGCCAGACCCGCTGCGGGAAAACCCTTGCGCATCATAAGCTCAATCACGGACGATGCGCCACGCGCCAGCGCGTTCTCGCGGCGCAGTTCCTCGTAAAGCGGCGCGATTTCACGCAGGCTCTCCTCGAAATCGCCGAGCACATCGCGGCGCAACCGCACCAGGCGCGCCAGGATATCCTCGGCCCGCTGCAGGATTTCGTCGCGGCCTGCACCGACAGTGGCCGGGACCTCGCCCAGCACCTGCCGGGTGCGCTGGAGGGTCGAGTCCAGCACCTTGCGCGAATCAATCATATCGCGCAACGGGATGATGTAGGTCTGCCAGAGGCGATTCACCTCGTTGTAGCGGGCAATGGGGGTGATGCGGTCCGTCGCGGTCTTGAGCTGCATGACGGTGGCAATGACCCCGTTGCGGTTATTGCGCGAATCGTGCCGCATGTCTTCCAGATGATCGGCCAGCTCCAGTGCCACCCGCATCCATTGATCCGGGTTGTTCTCGTTCTGCGCCTTTTCAAGCTGGCCCGTCTGCTCGTTCAGGGCGCTGAAATAGGATTGAATGACCGTCACGCTCGTCAGGCGATACTGACGCAGCAGAAACCGCATCAGCCCGCCGATTGGACGTGTCAGTTCATAACGGGCGGTGGCTTCGGGCGCAGCCTCCAGGATGCCAAGCTCCAGCAGGCGATTGAATACGTACGCGGTCGCGGGAGCGCCCGGTTCCGCGCGCTTGCGGATCAACCCGCACACCTCCGCCTCGGTCAGGCCGCCGGTCGCCCGGTACAGGTCCTGCAGGAGGTCGGACTGCTCGGCCGTGAATCGAAAGAATTGTTGTGGGGATACATCGCTCATCGTCATCATCCGATATAGACCGGGAGCATTCCGAGGTCGGCGGTATCCGCTGGCCCGCCCGCCCGTTGCACACCGAATACATCACGGACGCAGGCCCCGTCCCGCGGCAGACGGATGCGGCTATGATCACCGAGGGTATACGCCATCCACCAGGGCGTTCCATCCGGATCCTCGAAGCGGTACAGGATTCCATCCGCACCCGGCCAGGCGACCGACGGTTCTTCCGTTCTCCCCGTGAATACACTGTTTTCCAGGCGAGCGAGCAATACCGACAAGGCGCGGAATGCCGGGCGCTCCCGCCACTGGAGCGAATCGGTGTCATCCACCAGCCCGTACCCGCGCGCGACCAGCTGCCACCAGAACACCCGTTCCACCAGTCCGGAGCAGATTGCCGTCAGCACATAACGCAGCAGGTAGGCGGCGGCCTGCGTCTCGCTGACGCTTGGATCGTTGCGCCGCGGCCCCGGCGAGTCGTACGGTGCGCCGACCGGGGAATAAACCCCCGTTCCCGCCAGCGGCCAGTTGAATTCGGTCACGATCAGGCGGTGGCCTGCCCGTGCCGACAACGCCCGAGCCAATGCGAATTTCTCCAGGGCGGAAAACCGCCCCTGCGGCGTCTCGGGTGCCCCGCGCCGATCCACGTAAAGATGGTGGGTCAGGGCGTCGAAACGAAAACCGGGGGGCAGCGCATCCAGCGCGGCCGGGATATAGGCATATTCGAAGTCTATCACCGCCGGGCCGCCGAAGGCCAGTTGCGGGCAGCGCTTTTTCCACGCCGCGACCGGCTCCATCAGGTGCCGGTATTCGTCGAAATCCCAGAGTCCCCATTTGACGCGGTTGATCGCATGGCCCGCCTCGATCAGTTCGGCCAGCGGCCCTACCCGCTCCAGGACGGTGTCCACAAACCGCGTCCAGGAATCCGGATGCAGAACGGCCGCGCGATCCTGAACAAGCGCGATGCTGACCGGATGACCGCGCCGCACCAGCGCCTCCGTGAAGGCCGCCGCTTGCGACGCCGCCTCCAGTCCTCGATGATGGTAGAAGCGCACCAGCACCGGAATCCGCCCCAGCGAGGCCAGCAACGCCAGTTGGCGATCCTGCCCTCCATGCAGCACCTCCACCGCCACCCCGATCCGCCCGCCCATCGGCACCCGCCCGCCGTAGGCGGTTTCCAGGCAATGGCGGTAGCCCCCCCAGGCTCCCGGCAGCGCTTTCAACGCGGAAACCGCCGTCCGGATATGACGGGAAAGCGGATAATGGCGGGGGCGATCCCGCGAGGTCATGGTGACGATCGGCTGTGCCGATCGTTCATCCCAGATCCAGATATCCTTCGCCGCCGGGTAGCTGGGCGGATCTCCCGGTGCCGGAAGCCGGCGCGCCTCGCGTATCGGGTGGCGCCAGCGCCGCGTGGCGGAGTGCCATTCAAAACGCTTCCGGTAACGGGATTCCCACCGCTGGAACGCGGGCGGGGGAACCGTACCCCCCCCGTAGTACATTTCCTTGAAGACCCGCAGGAGATCCGATGGCAGCGCAATGCGCGATAGGTCCCGCCCCCGGTCGCGCTCGGTCAGCGCCTGCCGGATCCGGCCGCGGTTGAGATCAATGAACTGGACATCGCCCCATCGCCCGTCCCCGAGCCGCCGCAGGAGGATATTCTGATTGCCAAGATCGTTGTGCAAAAATCCGCTGTCGTGCATCTTCCGGATCGCCCGCGCCACGGTATCCAGGAGCGTCATCAGTTTCCCGCAGTCGGGTTCCTCGCGATAAAGACGATCCAGCTCATGGGCGAAACTGCCGATTCCCCGCTGGTATTCCGTGACGACATAGCTTTCCACCAGCCGACTCCCGTCCCAGCGCTCCAGAAAGGCAACCGGGGCCGGGGTTCCCGCTCCGGCATTCGTCAGATGCACGGACGCCATCCAGGTCCGCCGTGCCTTGGAGCCTACGCCCCGGATACGCCGGGCCTGCAGGATTCCCGGATGGCCGAATGCCTTGACGACCACATCCAGCGACCCGCCGTGCGCGGCGGGCATCTTCACCAGGACGTTCCGGTTGCGCCCCTGCGCCAGCACCACGGCATCCGCCGCGGCAAGGTGATCGGCAATGCCGTCCATCCACAGCAAGCCGGCGGTCTGCACCGTGGCCGTCCGGATCCGGCCGCGATAGCGCCCGATCTGCATATCCGTTGTTGAGAAGTCACCCATCACGCTGCTTTCTACCCTGCCGCCCGCCATGCGTCAAGCCGCCGCGCAGTCACCTGCCGGTTTCCCGGCGGTGGAAAATCTAAATTAATCTTTACTCGGTCATATTCTGGTCACATTGTGTGATCATGATCGCGACCGTGATAAAACCGATTTTGGAAAGGTGGAGACAATGAGTTCAGCAGCAAGGTGGGCATGGCGGTACCGGTGGTTTTTCCTGACCTGCGCGGCGGTGGCCGCGCATGCCGTGGTCTGGCATTCGGCACTGCAGCGCCACGCGCTGACCGGGGGCGCCGCCGAACCGTCCGCGGCGTTGGCTTCTGCCGATATCGGCTTCCGTGCGGGTGAGGATGGCACCGTATCGGGGCGATCCCCCCTGGAATGGGAGTTCCCCACCGCCCACGCGCCGGGGATGCCCGTGGGAGAGTGGTCGCTGAACGGTCCGATCCTGATCCGTCCTGAAATACCCGGTCGCTTTATCTGGACAACCCCCTCGACCCTGCTGTTCGCCCCCGCCACGGACTGGCCTTCCTGCACGGAATTCGTGGCCGAGCTTCCCGCCGCCTGGACCACCGGACATGCCCCCGAGCCATTTGCGTTCCGGACGGCCGCCTTGAACGTGGATACCATCCGCCTTGCGGAAATGCGCCCCGACCGCAGGACCATTATCCAGATCCTGTTCAGCGCACCCGCGGGGGATGGCGATGTCGCCCCCCATATCGACCTGCGCGATGCGGAGAAGCGGCCGGTTGCATTCACGGTCTCCCGCCAGAACGCCGGACGCGGTATCATCCTCTCGACCGATCCCGTCCAGTCCGAAAAACTGACGGTCCGGGTCAGGCAGGGATTCCCGGCTGCCGATGGACCGCTCCACCTGATGCAATCCGTGGAGGAAACCCTCGTGCTGAGACGGGATTTCGCCCTGATCGGCCACGAGTGCGAGGCACCGGCCTTCGGCCCGGTGGTGATTACCCTTCGCATGAGCCAGACCATGAACACGCGCACGGTGCTCGACGGTGTTTCCGTATCGCCGGAGTCGGATATCACCGCGCGCATCAATGTACCGTATGGCTATTGGGATCCCTCCGACCGGATTATCCTGACCGGGAGCTTCGAACCGGGACGGCAATACCAGATCCGACTGCCGGAGGACCTTCAAAGCGAGGCGGGCGACCGCCTTGCCGGAACCCGCGACTTCAGCATCACCATTCCCGACCGCGCCGCCGGTTTGCGGGTCATCGGCGCCGGCAGCATTCTCTCCCGCGACGGCGCGCGGCAGATCCGCCTTGAAACGGTCAATGTGGATGCGCTCGAGATCCGGCTGGAGAAACTCTATCCGAACAACCTGCCCTGGTTCATTCAACGGCGCGACGAGCTGAGCTCCCGCTACTGGTGGCGGGGAGAGTCCTCCGCCTTTGCTGGCCTGAGCCGCCAGCTGACGAATGCGCCATTGGCGATCCTGCACCGTCGCAACCGGCCCCAGGAAACCACGCTGCGTATCCCGGAGCTGGCAGGCGACGAGAATGCCGCTGGTATTTATCTGCTGACCGCCTCGCAAAGGAATCTAGATGTGGAGCAGATGATCAACCTCACACGCCTTGCCATTACCGCGCGCCTCACGCCGGCGAAAGGAATGGCCTGGGTCACCCGTCTGCACGATGCCAGCCCCGCCAGCGGGGTTCGGGTTTGCGTGCTCTCTGCCGAAAACCAGCCGGTTGCCGAGGGTCTGACCAGGGAGGACGGCTGTTTCCAGTGGTCGTCGGAGGATGCCCTTCCAGCGGCGATGATCATTGCCTCGACGGCAGAGGACACGACCTTCCTCAATCTGGCAGAGGCCCGTCTCACGCTGCCGGACCCGGTGGATGGGGCCCCCTACCCCGCCACCGATTACGAGGCATGGCTGCTGAGCGAGCGCAATCTGTACCGTCCGGATGACACCGTGCAGCTTGCGGCCCTGGTCCGCGACCGCCATCTCGGTGCCGCCCCATCGGGGATCCCGGTGCAGCTTGAGGTCACCGGACCGGATGGCAAGGAATGGCTCACGCAACCCGCGACCCTGGATGCGGCCGGTTCGGCCGCCTTTACCTTCGCCCTGCCCGCCGAATTACGCACGGGTACGTATCGCGCCGAGCTGCTCATTCGGGATCAACCGGAATCGCTTGGATCCTTCACGTTCAACGTCCAGGCCTTCATGCCGCCGCGCATGGAAGTCACCCTGAAGACCGGCGAGGCCGCTGACGCCGTGGCGACCGCCCCGAAGCCTGTCGACGCCACCGTCAGCGCCTCGTACTATCACGGCGGGGCCGCCGCCAATCTACCGATCGAGGCGTTTGTGCAGTTTACGGGCACCGATTTCCAGCCGACCGGCTTTGACGCCTTCACGTTCTCCGACCACGCCCGTCCGTTCGCGCCGGTGCATCTGTCGCTGGGGGCGGGACGTCTGGACGATGACGGGAAATTCAGCATCGTCGTGCCGACAGACCAGAAACTGACGCCGCCCTCGATGATCCAGGCGACGCTGGCCGCCACGGTGCAGGACCACGACGGACGGACCGCATCCGCGCTGGCGGTCCTGCCACTGCACGTCTACAACCGTTACGCCGGCCTGAAGGTCAGCCCCGGGCAGGCGATCGCCGGCACTCCGCTTTCGCTGCATGCCGCGCTGCTATCCCCGGATGGCACGCTGACGAAAGACCATGCTGATCTGAACGTCATCGTTGAGCGACTTGAATGGACCTCTGGCACGGAACGGGATAGCGACGGCGTTTATCGCTACCAGTCCACGCTCGTGGCGCTTCCGCTCCGATCCTTCCCCCTCACCACGGACAACGGCACCGGCCAGGGCGAATGGACACCCCCGGAAGACGGGCAGTACCGGATCACACTGGAGGATCCGCTCTCCGGTGCCAGAGCCTCCCGCGTGATCCACACGACCGGACCGGATGGCTATGACGGCACGGCCGACCTTGAAAACCCGTATCGCCTGACGCTGGCCCTGGACGAAGGCACGGTGCTTCAACCCGGCGACCGCGCCCGGATTCACGTCACCGCGCCTTTTACCGGCACCGCCCTGGTTACCCTCGAAGGCCCGGACCTGCTCTGGTCCGCGGTGCAGGTGATCGAGACCACGACCGCCGTGCTGACGGTCCCGCTGCCGACCGAAGTTCGAGGCCACGGGGTCTATTGCAGCGTCACCGTCCTGCGCCCGCTGCAGACCGGAGCCCGCCCCCTGCCGGTGCGCGCCTCGGGCATCCTGCGCATCCCGGTCGCGCGCCCGCCAACCGCGCTTTCAGTCGTCATGGAACCACCGGCCGCTCCCCTGGCAGCGGGCCGGAGCGGCACGGTCACCGTCACGGTGCGTGACGCGAAGGGTACGCCAGCCACCGGAGCCACCGTCTGGCTGGTTGCCGTGGACGAGGCCATTGCCGCGCTCGGCGGCTGGGCACCGCCGGACCCGCTCCGCGATCTCCTCCGCAACCGCCGCCTGGATACCGTGCATGCCGATCCCTTCCAGATGCTCCTGCCGGAGTGGGGCGACCTTCCGATCCAGCGGTTTGACGCGGCATCGGGCGGCGACAGTCCGTCCATCGGCGCCAACCGCCTGAACCCGTTCCGCGGTCGGCGCTATACCCCGACCGCCTGGTGGATCGGCCGGTATACCACCGATGACCAGGGCCGGGTGCTTGCCGACACCCGCTGGCCCGCCTTTGACGGGCGGATCCGGCTCACGGCGGTCGCCGCCACCGCGCAGGCGCTCGGTGCCGCGTCCGAATCGCGCATCTGCCGCCATCCGGTGATTCTCCGCTCCGGCCTGCCACGTGTCTTCGCCACCGGTGACCACGCCTTGGTCTCGATTGACATCATCAACCGCACCGATGACAAGACCCTGGAAATGAACCTGGCCCTGCGTACCGAGGGGCCGATCCAGGCGCAATGGACGGATACTGCCGTGCGGATCGCCCCCGGTGCCCGCCATGAATTGACCGTGCCGGTCACTGCTGGCACGACATCAGGCGATGCCCGCTGGATACTGAAGGCATCCGGCCCGGACGGCGAGGTGATCGAAGCCGTTGTCATCCCGGTCCAGGAGATCCGTCGCCGCCAGGTGATCCGGCAGGCGGTCGTCATCGCCCCCGGCGAGCGCTACACCTGGGCTTCCTACCCCGCCCTCGCCGACGCCCCGCTGATCACCGTGGCCGGATCCTCCGTCCCGCATCTCCAGCCGCTGCTGCGCGGCCTGCTCGAGTATCCCTACGGATGCCTGGAGCAGACGATATCCCGCGTCTTCCCCCTGCTCGTCCTGCGCGATCCGGCCTCGCTATCCGCCGCGGGCACGGGGTTCACACGCGAAGGCGCGAATCTGCGCATCGGGCAGGCCGTGCAACGCGTCCTGACCATGCAGCGCCCCGATGGAAGCTTCGGCTACTGGCCGGGCGACAGCGATAACGCCTTTGCCTGGGGCTCGGTCTTTGCCGCCCACTTCCTGGCGGAAGCCGCCCGGCAGGGGCACCCCGTGCCGGCCACGGCCTTGGAGGGTTTGCGCCGCTATCTGGAAACCGCCGTGCTTCCGGGCGGTGGCAGCCTTGCGAAAAACGCCGATGACGCCTGCCGCCGGGCGCTTGCCGCCTATGCCTGCCGCGCGTTGGCGGTGGCGGGGCATCCCGCCCGCAACTGGATGCGGACGCTGCATGAGCGCGCCGCGCTGCTCGACGCCGAGTCCATCGTCCACCTTGCCGTCGCGTTCGCCGAAGACGCCGACCGCCGTACCGCGCTGGAACTGCTGCACCGTACCGACGCCCTCTCAGCACTACCGCCCGATGGTGCCAGCGATTCAAACCTGGCGGGGGAACTGCGCACGCTCGCCATCATCGCCGATGGCTGGCACCGGCAGGACCCGTCCCTCGCGGAAAGCATTTCCTCCGGGGTCCGGCTGTCCTCCGCCATCAAGCAGCGGTCCTACCTCAACACCCAGGAGCAGACCTGGGCACTGACCGCCCTGCTGCCCTCCGCCATGGCCCCGGCCGCCGGACCTCTCGCCGCCACCCTCGTGCAGGGAGCCCGCTCGAACGCGCTGGCGCTTACCGCCGGCGAGGCGCAGACCGTGACGCTGGATCCGGCGACGACCGAACCCGCCGTGCTGCACAACACGGGCAGCGCGCCCCTCTATGCGCAAAGCACTCACATTGTGCTCGTCCCCCGTGCCGACAACGACACCGATGCTCTTCCGGTCGTCAACGGACTGCGCATCCGGCGCGAATGGCTGGATCGCAACGGCCAGCCGCTGCCGGCGGCATCCGTGAAACGCGGCGACCTGCTGGTCGCGGCAGTCACCCTCGAATGCCTGAACGGGAATTCCGTGGACCACATCGTCATCGAGGACCGCTTCCCGTCGGGACTGGAGGCGGAGTCCTCCGTGCAGACGCTGGCGGTCACTCTTCCCTGGCTGCGCGGCCGGAACACGCTGCCGCTGCGTCATTCCGACATGCGCGACGACCGCGCGCTGTTCTTCGCCGGCCGATTCAGCGGTACGCAGACGATCCACTACGCCCTGCGGGCGGTCACCCCGGGTCACTACTACGCCGCCCCGGCCGGTGCCGAGCAGATGTACGACGCCGCGATCAACGCCCAGGACGTGGCGGGAATGCTCGAGGTACGGCCATGACCCGGCGACCCACGCTCTGCATCGGCGGGACGATGGCGATGACCCTGGTTGCCATCGCCGCCGCCGTCTACGCATTCCTGGATCCGCCACCGGATGTGTCCGCCGCCGCGCTACCCGCCACGCTCGTGATCACCGACCGACGCGGCACCCCGCTTCGCGAGCACCGCCGCCGCAGCGGCGAACGCTGCCTTCCAGTATCGCTCGATGCGATGTCGCCCGCGATCCGAGCCGCCATGATTGCCGCCGAGGATAAGCGATTCCACGAGCACGCCGGCGTGGACCCGGTCGCGATTGCCCGCGCGTCGCTCGACAACCTGCGCGCCGGCCGCGTCGTTTCCGGGGCGTCCACCCTGACCTGGCAGCTTGCGCGCATGGCGCAACCGCAGCCGCGGACGTTCCGGAACAAACTGCGCGAGGCCCTCTGGGCATTGCGCATCGAACGACGCACCGGCAAGGAGGAACTGCTGTCCGCCTACCTCAACCGCGTCCCCTTCGGTGGAACGCTCTATGGCGTGGAGGCCGCCGCCCGCGCCTATTTCGGAAAACCCGCCGCCGCCCTCGACTGGGCGGAGGCGTCGCTCCTGGCCGGTATCCCCCAGGCCCCTGCCCGCTTCCGTCCCGATCGCCGTCCGGATCGCGCGCTCCATCGCCGGGAGTATGTGATCGAACGGCTGATCGCCAGCAACCCCGACCTGGTGGCGACCGCGCCGCGAATGGTGGAAATCCCGGAGATCCATTTCAATCCCGCCCCCTTCCTGGCACCGCACTTTACCGGGTTGATCATCAACACGCATCCGGCACCAGCATCGGGGGCCCCCCTGCGAACAACCCTGGACCTGCCGATGCAGCAGGCCGCCGAGTCCGCCGCCATGCCCTATGCGCAACGCCTGGGCAGCGCCGGGATCGACGGACTGGCGGTGGTCGTGCTGGATGTCCGCACGTCCGCCGTGCGCGTGATGATCGGATCGCCCGACTTTTTTGCCGGCGATCACGGACAGATCAACGGCGCGCTGGCGCTGCGCTCGCCCGGCAGTGCGCTCAAACCCTTCATCTACACGGAGGCGTTTGAGCGCGGCCTGCTTACACCCGCCACCCTGCTCAGCGACGCACCAGCCGTCTACCGGGACTATACCCCTTCCAACTTCGACCGCCAGTTCCGCGGCTCGGTGTCCGCGCACGATGCGCTCGCCATGTCGCTGAATATTCCGGCGCTGGAACTCACCCGGCAAATCGGGCTGGAGCGGGTCTACAACCGCATGCGCGACGCCGGACTCGGGAAGACGTGGCAGGAGGCGGACCACTATGGACTGCCCCTCGCCATCGGCGTCGCCAGCGTGTCGCTCCTGGATCTTGTCAATGCCTATGCGGTACTCGCCCGCGAGGGGCTTTACACCGGATACCGCCTCCTGGAGGACTCGCCAGCCGATGCGCCGCGACGGCTCTGGCATGCCGGGGCCGCCTACATGACCTCGACCATCCTGCGCGATGCCGCCTGGGATGCCGGGGTCACCGATGTCCATGCCGATACGCAGAGCGCCCCCTTCGCGCTCAAGACCGGCACCTCCAACGGCTATCGCGACGCCTGGGCTATCGCCTATAATCCCGAGTTCGTGACCGGAGTCTGGATGGGGCGCCCTGACGGTGGAGGACATGCCGATCTGATTGGAGCCCGGAGCGCCGTCCCGATCTGTGCCGCCGTCTTCCGGACGCTCTACCCCCCTGGCACGGCAGGCCCCTGGTTCACGCCCCCCACGGATATCGCCACCCGCGAGGTCTGTGCAGCGTCCGGACGGTCTCCGACAGCGCACTGCCTTCGCCGTCACGTCGCCGACTGGCTGCCGGGCATATCCGACGCCCGCCCCTGCGGGATCTGCCACGCCGCCGTCTGCAGCCGCTGACAGCCGCAGCAGGTCAGGGAGTTGATGACTACGATCAGCGGCCTGAACCTTGACCTGCTTGATCAGACGGAAACCAGTGCGTGGTCCGGTTGGCGATCTTGACCAGGTGCAGCATGACCGGCACCTCGACCAGGACCCCGACAATCGTGGCCAGCACGACGGGCGATGAGGCCCCGAACAGTGAAATGGCAACCGCAACCGAAAGTTCAAAGAAGTTGGAGGCGCCGATCATGCCGCCCGGTGCCGCGACATCGTG
>CAZGBW010000007.1:0-14630 GCA_964523995.1 uncultured Victivallales bacterium
ACGCCGGAAACCGATCGTGTCGCGGTGGACGGGAAGCCCGTGGCGAAGGACGAGTGGATCGCGATCATGCTCAACAAGCCCGGCGGGGTGGTGACCACCCGGTCGGACGAGAAAGGCCGCCGCACGGTCTTTGACCTCTTGCCGCCAGGGATCCGGAATCTCCATGCCGCCGGCCGGCTGGACATGGCATCCACCGGCTTGCTGATTCTCACCAATGACACGCGGCTTTCCGCCTGGCTGACCGATCCGGCCAACGCGATCCTGCGCGTTTATGACGTCACGGTGAGAGGTGCCATCACCCCCGCGGAACTGGACAGGGCGAATGCCGGGATCATGGACGCCGGGGAGCTGCTGAAGCCGAAGGCGGTGACCCTGCGCAAAGCCAGCGGCAGGGAGTCCCATCTGACGGTAGAATTGACGGAAGGCAAGAATCGCGAGATCCGCCGGCTGTTCGAAGCCCTTGGTCATGAGGTGACCCGGTTGAAACGCATTTCGTTCGGAAGCCTCACCCTGGGAGACCTTCCGCCGGGCCAATTCCGGCACCTGCGACGGGACGAGATTCAAGTCGGACGGACGGGACCCCGTGCGAATACGAATGGGTAACTGGAGTCGATGAAGCGGGTCGGGTAAGGGTATCCGAGTAAGAGTGGCGGTTAAGTGTGGGTTTAAGTGTTGTTACACTTACTCGCCTTCTTAGTCGCCACCCTTAACCGGATACGCTTAACCGAAAAACTTAAACGACTTGCCCCCAGAGTGCGCCAAGATGACCAAGTTATGGTCACAGGCCCGTTGCCTGACGGGCATGGCTATTCGGGAGAAAGGCCGGGCTGTCCCTTGATATCCGCCTTCTCGCGCAACTCGGCGACATGGGCGGCGATACACCGGCCGCGCCGGTCATGCCGCAGCAGTTCGCGGATCTTCGGTTCGCTCTCCTCATAGGAGGCTTCGCCGCCCTCGTCCGCGCCGGTCTTGAAGATCAGGTGGAACCCGAACTGGGTCTCGATGATGTCGCTCAGCTCGCCCACGTTCATCGAGAAGACCGCCTCGTCGAATTCCGGAACCATCATGCCCCGGCCGAACCAGCCCAGGCTGCCACCGTTCTGCTTCCCGCTCGGGCATTCGGAATGCACGGCGGCCAGATCGGCGAATCCGGTACCCCCCTGGATCTGATCCCGGATTCCCTCCAGGCGGGACTCCGCCGTCACGCGATCCGCATCCGCCTCGGAGGCCGGCCGGATCAGGATGTGCTGAGCGGATGCGCGCTCGGGTTGGACATAGCTCTCCCGGTTGGCTTCGAAGTGCTCGCGCATTTCCGTCTCGGAGGGATCATTAAGACCCTCGCAGAGTTTCTCGATCAGCAGATCGACCTTGCAGCCCTGCTCGATATTCCGGCGCAGGGTGTCCTCGGTATACCCGTTCTCCCGCAGGCGCACGTCGAAGACCTCGCGACCGCCAGCCTGCTCGACCAGGCTGTTGACGCGGGCATCCACGCGCGAGCCCGGAACCGGGATATCCAGCCGGATGGACTCGTCAATGAGCAGTTTCGCGCCGATCGCCTGCTCGACGGCCTTGGCGCGCAGGTTGGCGGTTTCCGATTTCAGCTGTTCAGGCGTCATGTGCTGCGAGTAAAACTGAAGCAGGCGGCGGTATTCAAACTCGATGGCCTCGTCGGGAAGCTTCTGTCCATTGATGGTGATCATTCGGGTTCCTGGGGTTGATGTTCCGGGGTTCAGCGAGCCGGGAGTATAATCAAGGCGGCGGGAACCGCAAGCGAAAAACCAAGCCGAATACGCGTCAAACTGTCTTTCGACGATTGACACCCAACGGTGAAACCACTAGGTTAAACCGATGGTTACATGGATGAAAAGCGTGCTGCGGTGGCGGGAACTTGTCCTTATCCTGGCGCAGCGTAATCTGAAGGTCCGCTACAAGGGATCGGCGCTGGGCTTCTTCTGGAGCCTGCTGGCACCCCTGTTCATGATCCTCATCTACGCGGTCTTCCTGCGGGTGATGCTCTCGTTCGACAGTTCACCGCTCTTCCTGCCACGGCTGGTGACCGGGATCGTCTGCTGGCAGTTCCTTGCGCTATGCGTCGGGGATTCGATGAACACGGTACTGGGGAGCGCCTCCCTGGTGAAGAAGACGACCTTCCCCCGCCTGGTGCTTCCAGCCGCCATGGTCCTGGCCAACACGGTCAACTTCCTCCTGTCCGCAGTCGTCCTCGTCATCTATCTCCTGCTGGCCCCTGGAACGATGGGGGCCTGGGGCTGGTTCCCGCTGGTACTGGCCTTCCACATCGCGCTCTGCATGGGACTGGGGTCCCTGTTCAGCGCGTTGAATGTGCATTACCGCGACACCGAGCATGCAGGCGTGGTCTTCATGATGGCATGGTTCTTCCTCTCCCCGGTGATCTACACGATCGACCGCATTCCGGACGCCCTGCGCCCGTTCGCGTATCTCAACCCGATGACCGGCATTCTCACGGCGTACCGCCAGATCCTGCTGTCGGAGCCGGGACCGGATCCGTTCTGGTGCTATGCGCTTTCGGCCCTGGTGTGTGCGCTGGCCCTTTGCATCGGGCTGCGCGTCTTCTCCCGCCTGCAGCGGACCTTCGCGGAGGCATTGTAGCATGAAGCCGGTCATTGAACTCGAGGGGGTCAGCAAGTATTTCGAGCTTTCCCGGGGTGCAAGCGGGTCGCTGAAGGCGACGGCGCTGGGCGTCCTGAAGCGGCGGCCGAAACAGATGTTCACGGCGCTGGACAATGTATCGTTCCATGTGGAGCAGGGGGAGACGCTCGGGGTCATCGGCCACAACGGCGCCGGGAAGAGCACGCTGCTTTCGCTGGTGGCGGGCGTGATGTATCCATCGACAGGCACCATCCGCACGACCGGCAGGATATCCTCCCTGCTCGAGCTGGGGGCGGGGTTCCATCCGGATCTGACCGGGCGCGAGAATGTGTATCTGTACGGCGCGGTGATGGGGATCCCGAGGGCGCGCATGCGCGAGCGTTTCGATGCCATCGTCGAGTTCGCGGGTATCGGCGAGTTCATCGACCAGCCGGTGAAGCATTACTCCTCCGGCATGTACGTCCGCCTGGGCTTTGCCGTGGCCGTCCAGGTCGAGCCGGACATCCTGCTGGTGGACGAGGTCCTTGCCGTCGGCGACGAGACGTTCCAGCAGCGCTGCATCGAGCATATGAAGGCATTCCGCAAGGCGGGCAAGACACTCCTGATCGTATCGCACGACCTGGAGCTCGTCCAGCGGATGAGCGATCGCATTGTGCTGCTGGCGCAAGGCGGGACCCGCTCGATGGGCGCCCCCGGCGAGATCATCGGCTCCTATCGCGCCGCCTCGGCCGCCGGGCACGCCCGGGACCTTGTGCGACAATGGGGAACCGGCAGGATCATGCTCAAGGGCATCCGGTTCCTGGACGATGCAGGCAGGGAGGTCTCGTCGTTCCGCTCCGGCTCCGCGTTGCACATCCAGATGGAATATGAGTGCAAGACGCGGGTGGACCCACCGGTTTTCGGCTACAGTATCTCAGACCGGTCCGGACGGATGTTCGCCGGCAGCAATACGCAGATCGGCGGTGTCGACACCAGCCAGATCGGGCAAAGCGGTGTCGTCACGCTGAGCCTGCGCTCGCTGCCGCTCATCCGTTCCGAATACATGTTCTCCTTCTCGGTCCACTCGCCGGATCACAAGATCCAGTACCACCGCCTGGATTGTTCCTACGCCCTGGGCTGCGAAGGGGAAACGCCCGGCAGCGGCATCCTGCATATACCCGCCGAGTGGCGGATCCAAAGCGCCTAGCCGTCCGGCAAGGGTGTTTCCGGCCGGGGGCTTTGCGTGAAACCCCATCGCGGCGTCATTCCTGGAGCCAAGGCTTCAACGCCTCCTGCCAGCGTGAGCGGACCGCGCCCCACTCGTAGCATTGACGAACCAACTCACGCCCGTTCGCCCCGCATTCGCGTGCAAGTGCCGGATCCTGCCGCATGCGCTCAACGGCACGGGCGAATGCCGCATGGTCCGCGAGAAGCGCATGCACGCCATCCTGGCAGGAAATCCCCTCGACAGCCTTGGGCGTGGCGACAAGCGGCTTGCCCCAGGCTAGATAGTCCAGCACTTTCAGCCGCGTTCCCGACCCGCTGAAGATCGGGGCCAGGCAGATATCCGCCCGCCTCAGGTATGGATCCAGGGAGGGCACGCGGCCAACGTGAATCACGTCGGGATGAGGGCATGTCCTCGGCACAGGCGCCCCGACCACCAGAATCCTATAGGGGGCAGGTGTCAGACGCTTCAGTGCCGGCATGAGCGATGCCGTCATGAACCGAAGGCCTTCGGCATTCGGTGGATAATCAAGCTTCCCGCCGACAAACAGGCACACGGTCGCGTTACCCAGTCGGCTCTCAAGCGCCGGATCGAGCGGCGGGCCGGCCTTTACGGGGTCCGGGGGCAACGCGGCCCCGTTGGGGACAACATGAACACGACCGGGGGCAACACCGTACGCCTGAATGAGCCCTTCCCGGTCAACCTCGGAGCACACCATGATCCGTTCCGCCGCCAGCACCACCCTGCGTTCCCAGCTTGCCACAAGCCGTGTGTACGGATGGCCGCTCCCGAACCGTTCCGCAATCGCCACCGCATCGACATTCTGGGCATCCAGGACCATCGGGATCCCCATGGGGTGCCGTGCAAACGGCGCCCATGCCCAGATGGACGTCAGCACCAGGCAGGATGGTTCCAGGGACGAGACGCGCTGCCGCACACGACTGGCGGTCGGTGGCCAGAAGAAATTGAAGATGCCCCAGTTTATCCCGACACGATGGCGGCCGAAATCCGGCTTGAAACCGACCGTCCGGGCCAGCGGATGTTCACGGCCCGGCTGAAACAGATCCACCCGTTCCGGTCCGATCGCCTGCAGCAGTTCATTGATGCGCCGCATCCCGCCGCTGAACGATCCGGAGACGTTATAATAGGACAGGACCGCTAGGCGAGAATTCATGCGTTACGTCTCCTTGAGCATGTCGCAGGCGGCGGAATACACATCCTCCGCGGTGATATCCCGCAGGCACGCGCCCTGGCAGGGGCATCGGATTCGGCTTGACGCACTGCTGAACGGGTACTTCAGGCACGGACTGCACGGGCTGCCCTTGCGCACCACGCGATGCCGCGCGCCCACCGGTGCCGTCCGCCCCGCCTGCGTGGGACCGAAGATCGCGAGGACCGGAACCCCGACCGCGGCGGCCACATGCATCAGCCCGCTGTCGTTGCTGATCATCAGGGAACAGCGCGACAGCAAGGCCGCTGTGCGGGGCAGCGTGGCCGACACCGCGAGAACACGCCCGGAAACCCCGCTTGCCTGCCGGACCTCCTCCTTCAGGACTTCCTCTTCCGGACCGCCTGTCAACAGGACCGTGCAACCGTTGTCCCGAATCAGGCGGCGGGCAACATCGGCAAACCGTTCCATCGGCCAGCGCTTGTGGAGTCCCTGCCAATGCATCACCGATACATCGGTCCCCGCCCCGGGATGCATGCCAACCAGACAGGCGCCCTCCAAATGCTGCTCGCGGATCCACGCGTCCGCCCATGCATGATCCTCCTGGCCGACGTGGAAGAACGGAACCCTCTCCGATACCGCAGGCGATATGCCAAGCAGGCCTAGCAACGCGAGGTTCTGGTCCACATCATGCAGGCGCTCCTGCGCGGCGATCCGGTCCGTCAGCAGCCACTCCCCGCGCCGCCAACCGCCGCGATAGGCGTGCGCGACACGCATCCGCGCACCGGTAAGGAACGCAAACACGTGATAGGCGGGCTTGTTGGACGGGAACACGGTGAGCGCCAGGTCATAATGGGCGGCGCGAAGGCCGAACAGCACCCGGAGCCGGTCCGCCGTCCGACGCGGTACCGTCAGGACATGATCCACCACGCCGCTGCCATCAACCGGAGTGCCAGCCACCCGGTTCCACACCAGCAGATCAATCCTTGCCGCGGGATAATGCAGGCGCAGGGCACGCAACAGCGGCGTGGCCAGGATCGTATTGCCGATCCCGGCAATGGAAACCACGAGGATTGACCGCAGGCCCGAGACGGCACTGATCCGTTTCATCGGCACGGTGCCATCGGGCGGCGGTATGGAAAGGCTTGTTGTCATTCGACCGGCTTCCACTCAAACCGCCGGATCATCACACCGAGCTGGCGGGTATCCATGCCTCCATGCTTCTGCGGGCTCCATGGCCGGGTCTCAAGAATGACGCGGTTCTCGGCCTGGACATCGGCGGCGGGGATCCGTCCCGTCCAGACGGTTTCCGTTCCCTTCTCATCCAGACGGACCTCCGTCGGCGACAGCTCGCGCCCGTTCCAGCGAACCGTCATCGCCATGGGGCGCAGGGCTGGCGGTGCATGCTCAACGGAATAATGGATGCGCAGCATCCTGTCCGAGCCGGACTGCGCAGCGGTGAACCGCAGTTCCCCCTGCCCGTCCGTCCAGCGGAAGGCCCGCGGTGTCCCGGTCTCCTCGCGGTGATAGAAGCCACGGCGGATATACTGGGCATCCGCCGGTGAGCCGATGGCGATATCCAGCGACCTCACGGTGGTCGGCCGGTGCAGCAGCACCCGGTCCACATTCAGTTGCGGGCCGCCATCCGCCTCCGCCTGATGCCGCCGGATCCGGATCCGGCGTTCCGTTGCAGTCTTATCCTCCGGAAGCGCGACCAGCAGCGAATGGACAAATTGATCGTGCGGCACCGTTCCCGTGCCGATCACGGCATCCCCCTCGAGGAAGTCGAGCTGCTCCGCGCCGTCTCCGGCCTTGGCGGGACAAAGGAACTGCCACTCCATGATGACCCGGCCCGCCTGCGGAACAGGAACCGGCAACAGGACCGACGCCTCATCCAGCAGAATGGGCTTGCGGAACACCAGGTCCGGCGGCAGGAACCCGCCCTGCCAGCGCCAGCGGTGATCGTAGACGGCATGCAAATCGAAATCCAGCTCGACCGGCTGGCCCAGATCCCCTCCGGATGCCCGGATCCCGGCAGGCAGAGGCCCATCCGAAAGGAGTTCCAACCGCAGCGGGTTCGTCACCCCGGCCTGGTCCGGCCTGATCTCCAGGATATGCGCCCCCTGCCAGGCAGCGGCATCCCCGACCGTCACCCCGTTGATGGATAGGCGGGCGAACGAACGTTTCGGATCGAGGGCAGGCAGGTATCCCGGATCCAGCGCAAGCCAGCCGCCGCCGGAACCCAGGTCCGGCATGGGGATTTCGGCCGCGACCCGGTGCCGTGTGGCCGGAACGATCTTGTAGAGGGTAAACGGCCCCGGCGCATAGGCGGACAGGTGATAGTCCTCCGGCTGGAAGGTTTCCACCGCTTCCAGATCGTAGAGGCGGCGCAGATGGACCGTATCCCCGTACGGGAACTCGGGACTCGGGATCACCATGGTGTAAACCGGGCGACCGGCGGCCCATAATGCATCCACATGCTCGCGTATCATTCCCGGCTCGAACGACCATGCGTAGGATTCGCGCAGCACCACCACCTGGATCAATTCGCACATGTTGCGCTGCGCGAACACCACGGCGTTATCCGGCAGCAGGGGCGCCAGGCGCCCGGCAAAGGCACGGGCATCCGCCACCTGCAGCGGCAGACGGGGCGCCTGGGCACGCTTCAGGTGCCCACAGGAGACAACCGCCAGCAGCAGCACGAGCATCCACACCGCCCGCCGCCCCCACGCGACGGGCAGGCGCCGCTGCAGCATCCGCAGCAGGAAGCAGATGCCATAGCCGCCGAGCAGGCAGAGCAGGAGGGTGACCACATAGAAATACCGGGCAATGAACGTCCAGTAGAACGAATAGAAGACGAAATAGACCACGGCGGCCGGCACGATCAGGAAAAGAAGGAAGCGCTGCCGTTCCTTCCAGGCGGCGAACATCCCGACGGCCGCCAGCAGGGGTATCCATGGTTGCTGCTTCATGGAATATGCCAGCGCGATCCGGGAAATGGACTGGAAGACTTCCCATCGGAAATGCGCCCCCGGCACGACACTGGCCTCCATGGACGCCTGCGGCGGAAGAAACACCTGGCTAGTCGCCAGGTAGGTTTGCGCCGCCAGCGGGACAAGCGCCAGGAGAAATCCGGCGGCGAAAAGACCGGTCGATTTCCAGAAGGGGATCGCCCCCTTGGCCAGGGACCATTCGATGAGGCCGTAGAGCAGCATCGGAAGCAGCATGAGAACCGATGGTTCGCGCACACTGCACGCAAGGCCCAGAAGCACCCCGGAGATAAGCATCCACACGGGTCGCCGCACACCCAGTGCCCGCGCAAACAGCAAGACCGACGCCAGCAGGAGGATATACGACAGGGGATCGCGATAGGGGTTCACATAATGCACCATCTGCCGGGCGTCCGCGGATATGGCCAGCGCCACCGCCGCGACACCGGCATAACGGGCGCCTTGATTCAAAGGGCAGGCACCGGATACCAGGGTTCCCATCCGCCCGATCAGCACAAACACAAGGATCAGGAGCGGAATATTCACCAGGAAAATGTAGTAAGGCCCGGTCAGGGGAAGAAGCAGCTTGAGAAAGAGAGGGAATCCGTATGGCCAGCGGGACCGCAGCATTTCCGACCAGAAATGGTGTGCATAGTAAACCCAGTTGTGCGGATCGGAGGACGCCCGGATATAATAGTGGGTCCCGAGGACCCACCCGAAGAAGGCAAGCATGCCAGCCACGGCGGCGAACGCCAGCCATCGCTCAAACCGTTGCCGCTCGTTGTCGTTAAGCGTCACTATGAAGGATCCTTTCTGGAAATGCGTGCACCGGGCTAGAAGAATCGCCGTCCCCGCTCCCTGAACAGTCTTGCATCCGCACGGGTCGGGAAACGATAACAGGTCTTCTGCCCGGAATCATTCGGCAACCTGTCCTTGCAATCATGATCCAGGTTCTCAATGGCATCCATCAGCAGGGAGGGACCGACAGCGATGGTCTTCCGATAGATGGAGTGCAGGGAGTCCCCGGGAAGAACGGGAATCGCCCGCTGGACAATAATCGGCCCGTTATCGAGCTCCTCGTCCATCTCATGGATGGAGATACCGACCTCCTTCTCGCCATTCAGCAGCGCCCAGAACAGGGGCTGACGCCCCCGGTATCGGGGCAGGATCGCGGTGTGATAGTTGATACTTCCTTTCCTGGCGGCGTGCAGAATCTCATGCTTGAAGATCTGCGAGGAGGCGATGGAGATAATCACATCAATCCCGCTTTCCCGGATATGCCCCACAAACGCGGGGGAATTGATGGACCCGGTCTTGTAATTCGAAAGGCCGTATTTCCTCAGGACATTGTCCACCGAGTGGCAACCGATGGACGGAACGAACCGGAACACCAGGGACAAGAGCTTATTCCATGCAATATGGGCAGCCATCTTGCAGAAATCCATGGTCCCGTAATAATGGTAACGTTCCGCGACTCCCTGGAGGACGCTCTTTTTGAAAAAGGGGGAAAGCAGGCAAATCCCCTCCACCTTGTGGGCGGAGCCGTTCACCCTGTCCAGGAGATCGTCGAGAAACTCGGCCAGGTACATGGGCGCATTCTGGGTGATGATAAATAGCTTCATGCGATCTTCCGGGCAAGATGATGATACAGCTCGGTCATGGTGATAAAACGATAACCCCGTTTTCTCAGCAGTTCCACGAATATTTCAAAATAGCGGACTCCTGAATGTTTCCGTATTCCCCACGCCGTTTTCAACGACAACGGCAGTTTGTTGAAACTCGTCTCGCTCAGGATGAAATCATGCAGGTGGGAATCGAACACGACGATATCGGGAAGTCCGAAGATGGAGAAGAAGGCCTTGTTCATGCCCATTCCCAGGAGTTTCAGGTAGCTCAGGGAAATGACCGAGCGCAATGCTGGCACCACCGCAAAGGGAAGTTCCATGATCCCGTTATCATACAGGAACGGGCTTATCGGAAGGGATCGGTTGTTGAACTTCCCGGGGCGGTACGCGGGGAAGACGCTTGAACTGAACTTGTAGCCGAGGGTCTTGAGCAGATCGATGTCCCCTTCCCGCAAGACCCCCTGCGGTGCCCGGTAACCCAGAGGTTTATGGCCGAATACCGTTTCAAAGGTTGACGCCGAGGTCGCCAGCTCGAACCGGCTGTCAAATGTTTTTGTGTTATGCGTATGGGAATGGCCATGGAAATCGCGGGCCAGCGCCTTCACCACCGCCAGCGCCCGTGGATAATGGATCAGGATGTCGGTCCGGATAAACGCGGAAACCGGAGTATCCAAGTCCGAGAAAAGAGTGGAAAGCTCCGCAAGATGCGCGTCGTCCTCGAGAATGTCAAAAGCCCCGGTCCGGTCTCCGTAATCGAGTTCGAAATCGAGCGTGATACAGGCCAGTTTCTCGTTTGTATCCAGGACTCTCGATATGCCATTCATAAATACCCATCCAAGTCTTGATCCGCCCCGGTCCGGAACGAACGGGAGGCGGCGGGGAGTCTTGCATTTCATCCCGGATTCTGTCCAGAATTTCCTGACACCCGTGCAATAAAAAGAGACTTTGACTTTGCGGGTCCGGATTGCCATGATGGCCGCTCCCAACTTCTTACGGTGAGTCATGCAGGCAGGCTGCCAGATGCCTGTGTCGATGAGGGTCATGCAATGAATACGCTTCTGGCGTTATTCGGCAATTTATTCGTGTGGTGGCGTCAGTTTGGCGAGATCTGCATCCGCCAACGCCTCCTGCGCCGCCTTGGAGATGCCGGACGCGGAGTGGCGATCGGCGAAAATGTCCGGCTTTACGGGGCCCGGCATATCGAGATCGGGGACGATGCCGTCGTCGGGCACCATGTCGTGCTGAGGGCACTGACCACTTACCCCTGGACCCATCCCGCACAGTCCTTTACACCGGTGCTGCGGCTCGGCAAAGGCTGCTTCGTCAGCAGCTTTACGCACATTTCCTGCACCGGGCGCATTGAGATCGGGGCGGAGGTGATGATCGCGGACCGGTGCTTTATTTCCGACAGCAACCATACCTACCTGGATACGGAACGAAGCGTGAAGGCGCAGCCACTGGCACCACCCGGCGAGATCCGGATCGGCGACGGGACGTGGATCGGTGCCGGGGTCTGTGTGCTGGGCAATGTACGGATCGGCCGGCACTGCGTTGTCGGGGCCAACGCCGTGGTCACGCACGATCTGCCGGACTATTGCGTGGCCGTGGGCGCGCCCGCCCGCATCATCAAGCGCCACGATCCGGCCTCGGGCACCTGGCGGAAAACCAATCCGGATGGAAGCTTTTCAGGGTAAACGGACAAACAGGCTAGATAAAGGATGGTATCGTGATGTCGACAAAGGGGATCCTTGCAGGGTGGATCAGGATGGTTGGTGTTTTAGCCGCTTGCGGGTGCATGATGACCGGATGCGAGGATTCATCCGACTCCTCAAGCGCGACATCGTTCCTGTTCGGGGACAACGACCCGCGAGTGGTCGTGGCGATGGGCGACAGCGTCACCGAGGGCTCCGCCGTCAGCGGCCCCTCCTACCCGCAACTCGTCGCCCAGATGTCCGGCAAGACCGTCATCAACGACGGCCGCGGCGGGGTGCTCAGCTCGTATGGAGCCGGCCGGATCGGCGACGTCCTGGCGGCTTACCGGCCCGGTTATGTCTTTATCCTCTACGGCATCAACGACCTCACTCATGGACAGAGTCACGCCTGGACCGTTGAGAATCTTCGACTGATGATCCGCACGGCCAGGCAGAACAAGACCTACCCGATCGTGGGAACGATCACGCCGCGCTACCGGACCGCAGGACTGTTCAATCCCAATCATGAGGCGTTAAACATGAGCATCCGCTCGCTCTGCGAGGAGGAGAACGTGCGGATGGCCGACGTCGAGCGCGCATTCGACAACAATCCCGCCTTGCTGCAGCCGGACGGGATGCATCCCAACGAGGACGGCAACCTTGTGGTCGCCATGGTGTTCTACGAGGCCATGCGCTGACCGATTCCCGATATGGTATTCAGTTCCCACATCTTCCTGTTCTATTTCCTGCCCGCTGTCCTGCTGGGCTACTTCACCGCGCCCCGCCGCTGGAGACATGCGCTCCTGACCCTCCTGAGCTATGTCTTCTACGGCTGGGCCAACCCGGCGTTTGTCTTGCTGCTGCTGTTCTCGACATTGGTGGACTACATCAGCGGACTGGTGATCGCGAACCACAACCCGTTCGGGTCGAATCGCGACGTGAGCGCGCTGGATCCAGGCTCGCCGCGATCGCGTGCACAGCGGGCGGCCCTTGCCGCCTCGGTGGTCACCAACCTTTCCCTGCTGGGGTTTTTCAAATACTTCAATTTCGCGACGGAAAATTACGACGCCCTGGTTCAGGCGATCGGCCTGCCGGACCTGCAGCTCGACCTGGCCATGCGGATCACCCTGCCGCTGGGCATCAGCTTCTATACCTTCCAGACCATGAGCTATACGATTGACGTGTACCGGGGACATGCCCGGGCGTTGCGTAATTTCACCGATTTCGCCTGCTACGTCACGATGTTCCCCCAGCTGGTGGCCGGCCCGATCATCCGCTTCTCGGAAGTGGCGGAGCAGATGCGCCAGCGCACCCACACCCTCGAGAAATTCGCGCGAGGCATCGCCTTTATCGCCATGGGCCTGGCCAAGAAGATCCTCATCGCCAATACCTGCGGCAAGCTGGCGGATGTCGCGTTCGGCGCCGGCTCGATCGGATTCGTGGACGCCTGGTACGGCGTGGTCTCCTACGCGTTCCAGATCTATTTCGACTTCAGCGCCTACTCCGACATGGCCATCGGGCTCGGACTCCTGCTGGGCTTCGTCTTCCCGAAGAACTTCGACTCGCCCTATCACGCGCAATCGATCACCGAATTCTGGCGGCGCTGGCATATATCGCTCTCCTCGTGGCTGCGCGATTATCTCTACATCCCGCTCGGCGGCAGCCGCAAGGGCGCGCTCCGCACCTATGTCAATCTCGCCCTGGTCATGCTGCTCGGCGGACTCTGGCACGGAGCATCCTGGAACTTTGTCATCTGGGGCGGCATTCACGGCACCCTGCTGGGAGTCGAGCGGGCGCAGGGCAAGGATTCCCTGTATCGCCGCCTGCCGGCAGCGGTACGGGTGGCGATCACCTTCCTGATTGTCTGCATCGCCTGGGTCTTCTTCCGGGCCGCCGACCTCCCGGATGCGCTCGCGTATCTGGGATCCATGTTCGGGGTGATATCGCCAGCGGAAACAGCACCCTTGATTTCCGCCCTGCTATATAAGCCCTACTATATGGCTACCTTCGCGGTGGCGGCGGCGATCACCTGGGGCGCGCCCCAGACCTGGGACTGGACACGCGCCCTTCCCTGGTGGAAGATCGCGCTCATCATGGTGCTGTTCGCCGGTTCCATCCTCGTCCTGGCCACCCAGTCCTACAACCCCTTCATCTATTTCATCTTCTAATGAGTGAGAATACACAACAGCAGACGCGTGAACAGGTGGCCCGGGAAGAGGCCGGCCACACGGCCATCCGCCCCCGTGCCGCCCTGGCGCTGACCTGTGTCTTCCTGCTGGTGTGCGCAGGGGTGCCGCTTTTCCAGATGGCTGGCGAATGGAGCGATGCGCGATCCCGCGGCCAGCCGTTCCGCCCGCAGGAACTCGATCTTTTCCGCCGGATGCCCGACGTGACCGAACCCTTCCGCGCCAAGGGCCTGAGCATCCCCGCCATCGTGGAGGCCAACCGGCTCCTGCTGGGGCATCTCACCGAATTCGAGAACCGCCTGGACGACGAATCGCGGCTGGGGCAGTGGATCCGCCCGATCCTGCAATCCCTGCTCAGCGGCCACCCCGGCGTCGGCAACGAGAAGGCCTACATCGGGCGTGACGGATGGCTTTTCTACCGGCCGGACATGGACTATCTCACCGGCCCCGGATTCCTGGACCCGCGCTATCTGGCACGCCGGAGGCGATCCGGGTCCGAATGGAAGACCCCGCCCCTGCCCGACCCCCGCCCGGCGATTCTCGATTTCAAGCGGCAGCTCGATCAGCGGGGAATCCTGCTTGTGGTGATGCCGACACCGGTCAAGCCGGGGGTGCATCCTGAGCACTTTTCCCCGAGTCTTGCCGGGATTCCACGACCGCTGCACAACCGCTCGTATGCTGATTTCATCCGCACCCTGGAGCAGGAGGGCGTGCTTGTTTTCGATCCGTCCGACCTGCTGGTCCGGCGCAAACTCCAGACCGGAATGCCCCAGTATCTTGCCACCGACACGCACTGGCGGCCAGAGGCGATGGAGGCGGTCGCGCAGGAGCTGGCAACCATCGTCCGCAAGGCGATCGCACGGCGGGATGGGCAGGCGGAGCCCGGTCCGGACGCGACGCCGGTAACCACCCAGCCTCTTGAATGGAAGGCACGGGGCGACATCGCTCTCATGCTCAATCTTCCGGCTGACCAGACCCTGTTCCCGCCCGAGACCGTCCAGCTCCGCCAGATTCTCGATGGGAAAAACCGGTTCTGGAGGTCTTCCGAGACGGCGGACGTACTGGTGCTTGGCGACAGCTTCTGCAACATCTACTCGATGGAGGCCATGGGATGGGGCGAATCCGCCGGCCTCGTCGA
>CAZGBW010000007.1:14730-19857 GCA_964523995.1 uncultured Victivallales bacterium
CGCTTCTCTTTTGCCGACGGGACGAATGACGATTTCACCGCACGCTGTCAAACGGCATCCGAACAGGCGGCCGCCACCGGAACCACGGTGATTGAAGGCCGTGACGGCTGGTTGTTTTTCGCACCGGAACTTCGCCACCTGGGCGCGGGCCGCTTCTGGGGCGACGCGGCGGAGAAAGCCGGACGGTCGACGCGCGCGGATGCGCGGGATCCCCTGCCAGCCATCCTGGATTTCCACCGCGCGCTGGCGGCAAAGGGCGTCACGCTGATCCTGGTGCCGGTACCGCCGAAGGCCGTCGTGCATGCGCGACAGCTCTTCGACTTGCCGCCGGGTGCGCGACCGGATCCGCATCACCAGGAGTTCTACGCGCTGCTGCGCAGCCACGGCCTCACGGTCCTGGATCTGACGGAACCATTCCGGGAATGGGGCGGGGACCGGCAGGGCCCGCCGTATTGCCGGCAGGACACCCATTGGTCCGGGGCGGCCTGTGTCGAGGCGGCCCGGCAGATCGCGGCACTGGCAGCACCGCTGCTGGCAAATGTCCAGAGGGAAAACTTCTCCAGCGAATGGCGCACGACCGAGATCACTGGCGACCTGTGGAGCATGCTGGCCAAACCGGATCTTCCGAAGGAAAAACTACCCGTTCGCATCGTATCCGATTCCCGCACCGATCCCGGCAGCCCCGTGATTCTCATGGGCGACAGCCACACGCTGATCTTCCAGGCGGGCGGCGACATGCAGGCCCGCGGGGCGGGACTGGCCGACCAACTGGCCGTGGAACTGGGCATACCTGTTGATCTGATCGGCGTGCGCGGATCGGGAGCGACGCCCGCGCGCATCAACCTGTTCCGCCGGGCGCAGCAGAACCCCTCCTATTGGGACAACAAGCGAATCGTGGTGTGGGTATTCGCCGCCCGCGAGTTCACGGAGAGCGACGGCTGGCGAATCGTCCCCATCGCCCCGTAACCGCCCCCTTTAGAGGCGGAAGCCAAGATCAATAAAATTGACGACGCTCTGTTCTTTGGCAATAGTGAGCAGGGTTATACAATAGCATTGAAAGCAGAACAGGAATCTCCATGGCATCAAAGAAGGAATTGTCTTTTGCGGCTTATCGAAGCGAGGGGCACTTGTGGATTACGCTCTCGACCGGCGAGTATTATCCCGATGTGCTGCCGCTTGCCTGCGAACTGTACAAACCCGTGCTCGTAACCTTTGGGCAATTACTTATAAGCGCACACTCGTCCACGGATCTATTGATGGCCATCGCGGGTACGGCACAGCAATGGATGCGGATTCAGTTGTGCCGTGTATTCAGAAAGTATGTCAGTCCTGAAACTCCGGTTGAAATGCTCAAGAAGAAAAGCGCAGCCGCCGATATTTGCGTCCGTTTCGGCAAGGGGTTCCGAAAAATCACCGAGGTTCAACAGCGCTTTCAGGCAAGACCGATGCCGGACGAGGCGCTCTGCGCAATTCTCTGGGAATACAAGGACAGGGGACGGAAAGGCTACGACCTGACCGAACGGCTGTTCGCCATCGTGAGAGAGAACTTCCCCTCGCTGGACATCACCGGTCCGGAACGTGCTGGCAAGGACATTCGGCTGGGACAAATCTTCCCGGATTATCCAAAACCGGATCGCCCCGTTGATTTTATGCTTTTACACAAGGGCAGGCCTGTTGCCATCGGACTCGCCCGTTATGACTCGGATCGCGGGGGGGCGCAGGAGGATGACAGGACAGGCCAGTACCGTGACTGCGCCAATGAACTGTTAAACTACGCCAAAAGCAGGAAGCTCCCGCTTAAAGTCATTTTCCTCAACGATGGTCCTGGACTGTTGCTGGGATCAATGTGGAATGATTACGCCTATCTTGAGAATTCACGCCCCGGCCTGATCAAGGTCGTTACGCTCCGGATGTTCGCCGAGCGGATAACCACAAAATGGCTGCTTTCCAGACCGAGGTCCTGACATGGCTACAGGCGTACCGGGGAAAAACAATAGCGTCAACGGCTTGCCCGCGGAACTGGCATATCCTGGAAAGAAGAGCCGCGCCGCCATTCTGGGAAGAAATGGCGGCGACGGCTTTGAATGCCTGCACCGGTCAGAATCCGGCAACCGCCTGTACGGTGGCGACAATGTGAATGGTCTACGCACCCTGCTTGCTGATCCTGAAGTCAGCGGCCACGTCGCACTCGTCTACATTGATCCACCCTTTGCGACAAAAGGAACCTTTCTTTCACGCAAGCAGCAGGAAGCCTACGAGGATAACCTATGCGGGGCCGAATTTATTGAAAGTCTCAGGGAACGCCTGTTCCTTATCCGTGAACTGCTGGCCGACACCGGGTCCATCTACCTCCACCTTGACGAGAATATGATCTTTGAAATGAAGCTGGTCATGGACGAAGTTTTCGGACCGGAAAACTACCGGAACATGATTGTCCGCAAGAAATGCAACCCCAAGAACTACACCCGCAAGGCATTCGGCAATGTCGCCGACTTCATTCTTTTCTACACGAAGAGCGAGCGCTACGTCTGGAACCGCCCGGTGGAACCGCTGTCGGAACAGAGCCACAAGGAGTACCGCTATGTTGAGCCCGAAACCGGGCGGCGCTTCATGAAAGTGCCGGTTCATGCACCGGGAACGCGAAACGGAGCCACAGGGCAGTTGTGGCGGGGCGTGCCGCCACCGCCCGGTAAGCACTGGCAGTACACTCCTGAGACGCTTGACGCGATGGATGCGCGGGGGGAAATATTCTGGTCAGCGAACAACAACCCCCGGCGCAAGATCTACCTCGACGAACATGAGGGCGTGGGCATACAGGATATCTGGCTGGACTTCAAGGATGCCCATAACCAGAACATCAGGATCACCGGCTATCCCACGGAAAAGAACCCCGATTTGTTGAAGCGGATCATAGAGGCGTCCTCGCGACCTGGTGATCTGGTGCTCGACTGCTACGCCGGTTCCGGCACAACGTTAGCCGCGGCCGGCGACCTGAAAAGGCGCTGGATCGGTATGGATCGAAGTCCCGAAGCCTTGTCAACCATCCTGAAACGCTTCGAGACCGGTTTGGCGATCATGGGTGACTTCGTGAACGCCGGAAACGGACGGGGGAAGGAGCAACGCGAGCAGCCGACGCTTTTCGACACCCTCGACACGCCGCCATCCGTCATGCAACTGCACCCGGCGACAGGTCATAAGACGACAACGGATTTTTCGGTCTATGTGGAACATGACGCCTGCCGGGACCTGCACGCCATCACCCACGAATGGATTAAGCGCAACCAGCTTGACGAATACCAGGAACGTTCCGCGACCGCTGCTGCCGTCGCGGAAAAACGACAGACCGCATTATCCGCCAGCGCTGCAACCGGGAAACAACGCAGGCGTTCCCGTCCGCGAACGTGTTCAACCGCCTGAAACGCAACACGGGAGGCCGACCCATCGGGTAGACAACCAGCGAGGCGAGCCGGAACCGCGATCAGCCATCCCGGCAGCCTACGGGGCCACCGCCCCCTCGATCTCGTAGAATACCGGCAGGGCAATAAAATCGGCATCCAGGAAGATACGCTCCGATTCCAGGATCGGGCGATCCTGGAACGGGGTGATCCGCAAGGCATAGCGTTCCCCTCCACGGAACCCGCGCGGCTGGGATACACCATCAAGAACGGCCCAGTGGGCCACGGCGATCTCCTCGCCGGGCTTCAGGTTGCTGGCGGGGGGTGCCGACTCGACCGTGAAGACCTGGGCCAGCAGTGCGCGGCGATAGGGAAGGATCGACGTCGGCGACGGGGGCGCGAGCGCTTCGCCCAGCCGCACGATCACCTCGTATTCCGGCGGGTCGGTCCGGCTCGCCAGGCGGGTCCGGACAAGACCGCCGCGCGCACCGACTTCTTCAGCGCTCAGCGCCCGCTCATAGACGGCAAAACCCTCCACTCGCCCCTTCCAGGCAGAGGCAGGGTCATCCGCCCCGTTCCGACCGATGAACAAAGCGCGGGGTGACCACGCCACGGGAACGGGAATCGCCACACTGGAAACCGGCTGTCCGTCCCGCCAGACGCCGAGGGTGCCGTTCGCGCAAACCACGATCAGGTGGGTGGCCCGGCTCGCGACCGCCTCGCCCAGATCGAAAACCTGACCGCCCTGGGCGGCATCCGCGGGAACCCGAAAGCGAAGACGGCTCCCAGCCTGCTCCAGCGCCCACCGCATGCCCGGTTGATCCAGGTTCACGGCAATCACCGCTGGCGACTCCACCGTGGCATGCCGGGGACGAATCAGGAGTTCGAAGGAGAAGTCCGTGGACGTGCTGTCGGGAACCGGGTCCCCTTCGGCGACAAGCCTGAAGAACCCTCCATCGAGTTCCAACTCGCCAAATGGCCCCCAGAAGGCCCGACCTTGCGATTTCGCATCCCAGCGGCGGGGCCCCGCATCGTTGGCGGCATTGGCATTATCCCACAGGACCGCCAATCCCGGCGGATACGGGGCCGGGGGGGCCGGATGATCCTCGCCTTTCGCGCTCACGGCATCGGGACGCGGATCAGGCCCCCTTCGCGCAACCCAGAGATCGGGATAGAAGTTCCCGAACGGATCGTCGGTGATCTGCTGCCAGCCGGCGACGGACTTGAGATCGTCGGCGAACTTGCCGATCCAGACATTGACCAGGGGGCCACCGGCCGCAATCAGGTTGTCGCCGGGGCGGCCAACCTTGTAGGGACCGGTGATGGCGAAAAAGCGCCGATCATTGCTCCAGCGCGGATGGTAGACCTCGAACCCGTCCATGCCGGGCGCGGTATTGATCGGCACCAGCCAGGCGATGTCGGCCTTCGGGTCATGGATGGTGACGTTGCGATGAGGACCGTCGAAGATCCACACGAGATAGCTATTGTCGGGAGCCATCGATGTCCAGCATCCCCTTCCCAGCGGGGTCCAGGATTGTTTCCCGAAATCGGCATAACCGGCGCGCGGGTGGGGAAACTGCGCACAGGCACGGGACCCGTCTGCGGACAACTGCAGGTTGTCGATGGTAAAGGTCGCCCGATCCCAGACCAACTCGCGGACCGATGGATTCGCGATTTGAACACGATACAGCGCCTGGGCATGGTGGCGATCCCATCCCTCCCTGCCGTTGTC
>CAZGBW010000008.1:0-19756 GCA_964523995.1 uncultured Victivallales bacterium
GCGTTTTTCTTGTCATGGGGTTACGGATCCGACTTGAAAAGGGGGATAGCCGCTTATGAACGAGGATTCTTCATCCGGGGGGTTGAATCCCAGGCTCGGGATCCCCGAGATGGATGCCCAGCATGATTATCTCCATGCGCTCTTTGCCCGGCTTGTCGTGCCGCAGACGCGGGAGGAGCTGAAGGCGCTACTGGGCGAGATCGAGGGGATCCTCGACTTCCATTTCACCAGCGAGGAGCAGTTGATGCGCCACTACCGGGTACCCGGGTTTGCGGCGCACCAGACGGATCACGAGCAGGCGGCGCAGGCTTTTCTGGACGGGGTGGATGCCTTTGAGCGCGATCAGCTCAATCCCTCGCGCCTTCGCAACAGCCTTGCCGGCTGGCTTGCGGAACACAGCCGGTCCGTGGATATGGAGTACGCCGTCCTGATCCGCGAGCGCCGCCGCCAGGCCGGGTGGGTGGCGGCGGGGTAAGTTCAGCCGTTCAATATTGTCACGTGATTATTGTCCCTTTATCTTTGATTATGGTCGTGACAACAACAGGATGGTTGGGTTAGGCTGATTGCATGATGAACGCTTCCGTATCCCGATTGGCCCCGTATGAAGCCTGGATCCGCGCGCTGCGCGAACAAGGGGCCTCGCTTCGTGAAATCGCCACGTTGCTGAACCTGAAGCACGGGCTGGGCGTCACCTACAACGCGATTTTCTCTTTTCTGAAGACACAGGATAAGCGTTCACACCGCCCCACCCTGTTTTACGAACCCTTCCCGAACGATATCCGGGATTCGCTGATCCGCCAATTCACCGCCCTCTGGACACATGAGTCCACCGCCATCGAAGGCAATACGCTGACATTGGGCGAGACGGTCAAAGTGCTGGAACTGGGACTGACCATCAGCGGGAAACCGCTGAAGGACCACGAGGAGGTCTACGGTCACGCCAAGGCGATCGAACTGATCTACAGCCTGCTGGGAGCCGCCAGGATCACCGCCTCGCACCTGTTCGAGCTGCACCGGTGCGTGATGCAGAAGAATCCGGTTGACGCCCTGCGCCCGGTCGGCGACTGGAAACGCGACTACAACGGCACCACCGGGGTTCGCGACGGCAGGCCGGTATACATGGAGTACGCCGCCCCAGGCGACACCGCTACGCTGATGACCCGCTGGTTGAAGGAGTTCAACCGCAAACTGGACACGGCATCCTCCCCGGTGAAGGCCATCAATGGTTATGCCTGGACACACCTGAGCCTGGTCCGCATCCACCCGTTCTTCGACGGGAACGGTCGCATTGCCCGACTGATTGCCAACCTGCCGCTGCTGCGGGGTGGACATCCGCCGATACTGATCTCGCCGGAACACCGCGCCAGCTATATCGACCTGCTATGGAACTACCAGAACGCGGTTGGCGTCATCCACCGCGACGACCGTCTGCTACCGGTGCATCCCGGCATCAACGCGTTCAAATCCTTCCTCCGTGACGAATGGCAGGCATCCCGTCGCCTGATGGAAAACGCGCAACAGATGACGGCTCATCGCCAGCAATCCCATGGCTAACCGTCCAATAATTGGGTTCAGATTGGTGCATGAAAATGATCATTAAATGTTGAAATATTAGATTAGAGATAATATATTATCTCTATGAATGATGTCTTCAACCTGTCAACACCGGAAGAAATCGCGCAACAACTAGCGGCGAAGTCCCGGGCTCTGCGTCTGGCGCGACGCTGGAAGCAGTCCACGCTGGCGGAACGATCAGGAGTGACATTGCCATCCCTGCGGCGTTTTGAACGCACGGGGCAGGTCTCGCTGCAGAATCTACTGAGGCTCGTCTTCGCGCTGGGCCGGTTAAGCGACTTCGATCAACCGCTCCTCTCGCCTGCGGCGGGCAGCATTGCCGAACTGGAAGCGGCCGCCAATCCGCGGAAACCGAAACGGGGATCACGATGAAAAAGCTCGGTGTCTATTTAGCCGCCGCCCCGGAAGGGAACCGCCGGATCGGGGAGCTTGCGGAAGCGAATCGGAAAATCTATTTCGAATACGATCCTGAGTTTCTGCAGAATCCTCTCTGGCTGTCGCCGTTCAAGCTGCCACCGGAACCGGGCCTGCATGAACATCGCGACCTCTCCTTCGGCCCGCTCTTCGGCCTGTTTGACGACAGCCTGCCGGATGGATGGGGCCTACTGCTCATGAATCGCCATTTCCGCCAGCAGGGCCTGTTGCCGGAGACGGTTTCACCCCTGGACCGGCTCGCCTATATGGGAACCCGCACCATGGGCGCGCTGACCTATCATCCAGCCGAACCTGATGACGGACGCGACACGGCCCTCGATCTGCACAATCTGGCGCAGGAGGCTTACCGGGTATTGGAAGGAACCGCGGCAGAGGTTCTGCCGCAGCTCATGCGGGCTGGCGGCAGCCCGGGCGGAGCCAGGCCGAAGGTGCTGATCGGACTGAAGGGCAATCAGGTGATCTCCGGAGCGGACACGCTCCCCGTCGGCTACAACGGATGGATCGTGAAGTTCCCTTCCCGGCAGGATGCCGTCGAGGACGGGCGCGTCGAGTATGCCTACTCCAGCATGGCCAGGGCCGCCGGATTGCAGATGCCTGACACCCGCCTGTTCACCACCGCCGCCGGCGATGCATTTTTCGGCGTGCAGCGCTTCGACCGCGACCACAACCGGAGGTTTCATGTTCACACCTTCGGCAACCTGATCCATTCCAACTTCCGTATTCCGGGTTGCGACTATGAACAGCTGCTGAGAACCACCCGAGTCCTGACCAGGAACCAAACCGACGTGGATGCCGCCTTCCGCCTCATGGTGTTCAACATTCTTGCGCACAACCGCGATGACCATGTGAAGAACTTCGCCTTCCTGCTGAATGAGCGCGGCGAGTGGCGACTGACCCCGGCCTATGACCTGACCTTTACGCACGGCCCCGGCGGCGAACACACCCTCACGGTTGCCGGTGAAGGCCGGGCTCCGGATCGCGCGCACATCATGCGGGTTGCGGATGGCGCGGGGATCTCGCGAAAGCGGGCGGGCGAAATCATGGACCAGGTTGCCTCATCCATATCGAAGTGGCTGCGCGTCGCCGACGAGGCGGGTGTGCGGAGCCATACCGCGAAAACCATCGGGAAGTCGCTGCCGGGATAGCGCCCCGCTTTTTTTTCTATGCGATGGCGGGTGGGTTGTGGTAAGTCTTACGGGGTGTAATGCGGGCGCTGCGGTTGCGGGCGCCGGGATGGTATCAGGAAAAAATGCTGCCGGAACGGCAGAAAGCCGGGGGAGAAGAATCATGGCGGATTTGTCAACGACCTATATGGGCATCGCGTTAAAGAACCCGGTGATGGTGGCGGCCTGCGCACTGTCGAGCAAAGTGGACAACATCCGGCGGGCGGAGGAGGCGGGGGCGGGCGCGCTCGTGATCCGTTCGTTGTTCGAGGAGCAGATCCGGCACGAGATCGGCGAGCTTGACGAGGCGCTCTCGCAGGGCGCGAATTCCTACGCCGAGGCGCTTTCGTATTTCCCGGCCATCAGCCATGGCGAGGCCAAGGAGCATCTGTTCTGGGTGGAGCGGACGCGGTCGGCGACACAGATGCCGTTGATCGGCAGCCTGAACGCGGTGTCGCCGGGAAGCTGGGTGAAGTATGCCCGGCAGCTTGCCGGTACCGGCGTCAACGGCCTGGAGTTGAATTACTACAGCGTGGAGGCGGATCTCTCGCGCGACGGGGTGGCTGCCGAGCAGCAGATGCTGGACATCGTGTCGGCCGTGCGCGCGGAGGTGGATATTCCGGTCGCGGTCAAGCTGAGCCCGTTCTACACCTCTGCCGGGAACGTGATCCAGAAGCTGGAGGCGTGCGGGGTGAACGCGGTGGTGATGTTCAACCGTTTCCTGCAGCCGGAGATTGATCCGGACAAGGAGACGGTGCTGCACGAGATGACCTACAGCACGAGTGCCGAGATGCGGGTTCCGCTGCGCTGGATCGGCTTGCTATACGGGAAGGTGTCGCTGGACATGGCGGCCAACACGGGCATCATGGAGGCGCGCGATGTGGTCAAGGCGCTGCTGGCCGGAGCGACCGTGGCGCAGGTGGCCTCCACGCTGTTCCGCAACGGGATCGGGCATCTTTCCAGTCTGGTGGGCGGACTGAATGCCTGGATGGACGCCAAGGGGTATGCGGCGGTCGAGGATTTCCGCGGCAAGCTCAGCCAGCAGGGATTCGAGGGCGATCCGGTGATGTTTGAACGGGCCCAGTATCTGGACTTCCTGATGTCGCGTCAACGCTGGGTCAAGGCGTAGGCGCGCGGGCGGCCGGGACCATGGCAGGCGTATTGCGCATCACCGGCGGCAGTCTCGGCGGGCGGCATCTGCGGGTTCCGCCCGGGACGCTTCGCCCGACGCAGGATCGCGTGCGGGAGGCTCTCTTCTCGTCGCTGCAGGCGCTGCTGCCAGGGGCGTCGTTCCTGGATTTGTTCGCGGGGTCCGGCGCGGTCGGGATCGAGGCGTGGAGCCGCGGGGCGGCAAGGGTTTGCTGGGTGGAGGCGGACCGGCGGGTCTTCGCGGTCCTGAAAAGCAATGTTGGTACCCTGTGCGGGGACGCGGCGGCGGTGCAGTGCCGGCTCCAGGATGTGTATTCCTTCTGCCGGGGATGGCGAAACGCGCCCGGGTTTGATATAATCTTCGCGGATCCGCCGTATGCGGAGAAAGGTACCGGACCGGGGTCCGGCAGTCGCCTGCTGGAGGACGTCCGGAATGCCGGGCTGGCCACCGCGGGGGGGCTGCTGGTCTTGGAACAGGGTGCCCGGGAAGAGGCTCCTGTGGCGGAGGGGTGGGCGTTGGTTCGCGAGCGGAGTTATGGCAGGGCGTGCCTGCGGATCTACCGGAGAGGGGAGGCGTCGCAATGACACGATTGGCAATCTATGCGGGAACATTTGATCCGTTGACGTTCGGGCATCTGGACCTGGTGACCCGCTGCTCGGAGATCTTCGGCAGCCTGATTGTGGCCGTTTCTGCCGACACGATGAAGAAGACGCTCTTCTCGGCCCAGGAGCGGGCGGCGATGATCAGCGATGTGGTGGAGAGGCTGGCGCTGAAGAATGTGACGGTGGAGATCTTCGACGGGTTGCTGATCAACTATGCGCGGACCAAGAAGGTCCGGGTCCTGATCCGAGGCCTTCGTGCCTATTCCGACTTCGAGTACGAGTTCCAGATGGCGCTGACCAACCGCAAGCTGGCGCCGGAAATCGAGACGCTTTTCATGATGCCGAAGGAGAACCACAGCTATGTGAGTTCCAGCACGGTCAAGGAAGTTGCCGGCCTGGGCGGGCGCACGGCGGATTTCGTGCCGCCGCCGGTGCAGCGGGCCCTGGCGCTGAAGTTCGGGCAGCCCGTCCGGAGCGAACCGCTGGAATGGCCAGCAGGAGGGAGTCCCGATGAAGATCTACCTGAATGATCTGCCGCCGGAGGGGGCTGTATACGAAGGCGAGTTGCCGGAAGAGGTCCTGGAGCTAGGGGACGACGAGCTGGTCACCTGTGCCGGTCCGGTCCATTACCGCCTGCGGGCGGTGGTGGTTTCCGATGAGTTCCTGGTGGACGGTACGCTGGACACCGGGCTGCGGATGCACTGCCGGCGCTGCGACGGGGTCTTCGGCGGAATGCTCGATAAGCTGGCATATCACTATGACCAGCCGCTGGATCCGGCACCTGAATATGTAGACTTGACCGCCGATATCCGTGAGGCTATCATGCTCGCCTTTCCGTCGTATCCGGTCTGTAAGCCGGATTGCAAGGGGTTGTGTCCGCAGTGTGGCGCGAACCGTAATGAGCGCGCGTGTGAATGCAGGCCGCCGTCTGGCGGTGGCTGGTCTGGGTTAAGCGGTTTATAGAAAAGGAGCTGATGTTATGGCAGTGCCAAAAAGGAAATCGTCCAAGCGGAAGTGCCGGGCTCGCAAGGCCTCGCATCCTTCGACGGTGCGGGTCGGGCAGGCGTGCCCTGAATGCGGTGCCCCGAAGCAGCCGCATCATGTGTGCGGCGCCTGCGGGCAGTATCGCGGTGTGCAGGTGCTCACCGTTGAATCGGATTAAGCATTTCAGGATGAACGATGCGCATAGCAGTTGATGCCATGGGCGGCGATTACGCTCCGCGCGAGGTGGTCGCCGGAACCGTCATGGCCGCTGATCTCCCCAACGTGCGGGAACTTTATCTCGTTGGCGACGAAACCGCGATCCGGGCGGAGCTTGCCGGGTTCGGGACGGTGTCGCCGAAGATCCGGATCCGCCATGCCTCGGAGGCGGTCGGCATGGGCGAGGCCCCGGCGCTGGCGGTCCGGCGTAAGAAGGACTCCTCCATCGGGCGCGCGGTGGACATGGTCCGGGCTGGCGAGGCGGATGCGGTCATGTCGGCGGGCAACACGGGGGCGGCCGTGGCCGCCTCGACATTGAAGTTGCGCACGCTCAAGGGGGTTGACCGTCCGGCGATCGCGACGATCCTGCCGTCCCAGAAGCTGCCGGTGGTGCTTGTGGACGCCGGGGCCAACCTGGACTGCACGCCGGGGCAGCTTGTGCAGTTCGCGATGATGGGCAGCGTCTATTCCCGGGTGATCCTCGGGAGGGAGAATCCCGTGGTCGGGCTGCTGAGTATCGGCGGCGAGGACAGCAAGGGCAACGACGTCACCAAGAAAACGTTTTCCGCGTTGCAGAAGTCGTCGCTGAACTTCCGGGGCAATGTCGAGGGGCGGGATATTTTCGAGGGGGACACGGATGTGATCGTCTGCGACGGGTTTGTGGGCAATATTGTCCTCAAGACGTCCGAGAGCACCGCGTCGGCCGTGACGTCATGGCTCAAGCGGGAACTGACGGCAAGCTGGATCCGCAAAAGCGCCTGCCTGTTGCTGCGCGGGGCGTTCAGGGCGCTGAAGAAACAACTTGATCCCGAGTCGTATGGAGGTGCGCCGCTGCTGGGCGTGAACGGGGTTTGCATCATTGCGCACGGGCGGTCGTCGCGTCATGCGGTCTACCACGCCATCCGGGTGGCGGCGGAGTCTGTGCAGTGTCATGTCAATGAGGACATTGTCAAGGGAATAGCGAGTCTGGAGAGCGCGACATGATGGATGATCGAGACAAGGCCCCGCGGGTAATGATCGCCGGGACCGGTGCTTACCTTCCGGAGCGGATTCTGACGAATGCCGAACTGGAAAAGATGGTGGAGACGAGTGACGAGTGGATTGTGTCGCGGACGGGGGTGCGCGAGCGCCGGATCGCGAGGGTGGACGAGGCGTCATCCGACATGGCCGTGCCCGCGGCACGGGCGGCGCTGGCGGCGGCGGGGGTGGCACCGGAGGACGTGGACCTGATTATTGTCGGAACCGTGACCCCCGATATGCCGTTTCCGAGCACCGCCTGCCTGGTTCAGAGTGCGCTCGGCGCGAAAAAGGCCCTTTGTTTTGATCTGTCGGCGGCCTGCTCGGGATTCCTTTACAGCATGGAGGCCGCGCGCGGGCTCCTGCTGAGCGGGCTTTACGAGACCGCCCTGGTGATCGGGACGGACAAGATGAGCATGGTCACCGACTGGGAGGATCGTGGCACCTGCATCCTCTTTGGAGATGGGGCGGGCGCGGTGGTTCTCAAGCGCAGCCAGGCCCATCGTGGTATCATGGCGGTTTCGACGGGTGCGGACGGGTCGCTGGGGGATCTGCTGATGATTCCCGGTGGCGGCAGCCGCAATCCGGCCAGTCATGCAACAGTGGATCAGCACCTGCACTGCGTTAAAATGGCCGGCAACAACGTGTTCAAGCATGCGGTGCGCTGCATGACCGACGCCGGGCGGGAGGCGCTGGAGAAGGCGGGACTGTCTATCGAGGATGTGGACTGGGTGATTCCCCACCAGGCGAACATGCGGATTATACAGGCCATCTCGGAACGGGTCGGCATTCCGCTGGAGCGCTTTATCATCAATCTGGATCGCCTTGGCAACACAACGGCGGCAACGGTACCCATCGCGCTGGACGAGGCGGTTCGCGATGGACGCATCAAACGCGGCGATGTGCTGTTGATGGTCGTGTTTGGTGGCGGGTTTACCTGGGGTGCCGCGGTACTGGAATATTAAGCAGGGAGAGGTGATCATGAGCAAGACGGCTGTTGTTTTTTCAGGGCAGGGAGCCCAGTTTGCGGGGATGGGCAAGGATCTGGCGGCGGCATTCCCGGTCTGTCGCGACCTGTTCGCGAAGGCCGATGCGGTGCTCGGGTACAGTCTTTCATCCCTTTGTTTCGAAGGGCCGCTTGAGGAATTGACGAAATCCAACCATTGCCAGCCGGCGATTTTTGTCACCAGCGTGGCCTGTTTTCGTGCGCTGCAGTCCCTGGTGCCCGGTCTGGATGTCGCGATGATGGCCGGATTGAGTCTGGGCGAGTGGTCGGCGCTGCATGCGGCGGGCGTGCTCTCGTTCGAGGATACGCTGCGCGTGCTGCAGGTGCGCGGGCGCGCGATGCAGGCGGCTTGCGAGGAGCGCGAGGGGGGCATGATCAGTGTGATCGGGTTGCCGGAGGCGGCGCTGAAGGAGATCTGTGGAAAAACCGGTTTGGAAATGGCGAATCTGAATGCCGAGGATCAGACCGTGCTTTCGGGACCGCGGGCGGGGATTGTGCAGGCTGAGGCGCTGGCGAAGGAGATGGGTGCCAAGCGGGCGATTGTGCTGGGTGTTGCAGGCGCGTTCCATTCCTCGCTGATGGCGTCGGCGACGCCGAAACTGCAGGCGGTGCTGAGCGCCGCGCAGTTGAAGGCCCCGCAGGTGCCGGTGGTGGCGAATGTGACCGGACGCGTGCATGGCGGGCCGGACGATATCCGCCGCGAAATGCTGGCGCAGGTGACGGGGTCGGTACACTGGTACGAGGGAATCAACGCCATGACGGCGGCAGGGGTGACGCGGTTTGTCGAGTGCGGTCCGGGAAAGGTGCTGACCGGCCTGATCAAGCGCATTGCCAAGGACGCGCAGCTCTTCAACATACAGGATACGGCCACCCTGGAGGCGACGGTTACCGCCCTCAAGGGCTGACCCGCCATTCTGGCACAACATCGTGTCAATGCGGGAATGATGAAACAGATCCGGCCGTGGCCGGAGTGAAATAACGGAGGCGCTGAGATGGGTGAATTGACGGGGAAAACGGCCATTGTCACGGGGGCGGCCCGGGGAATCGGGCGGGTGATTGCAGAGGAACTGGCCCGTGCGGGTGCCAATGTGGCCCTGTGCGACTTGAAGGCCGAATGGCTTGCCGAGACCGCGGAAGCGGTTCAGGCGTTCGGCGTGAAGGCGCATGCCCTGGGTGTGAATGTCAGCAACGGCGAGGATGTCAACAAGGCGGTGGACGCGGCGGTCGAGGTCTTCGGTGGCGTTGATATCCTGGTCAACAACGCGGGCATCACCAAAGATGGATTGCTGATTCGCATGAGTGAAGAGGACTGGGACGCGGTCTTGGATGTGAATCTGAAGGGAACGTTCCTTTTCACCAAGGCCGTTGCCCGCCCGATGATGAAGAGCCGGCAGGGCGTGATCGTCAACATCGCCTCAATTATAGGCTTGATCGGAAATGCCGGGCAGTGTAATTATGCGGCATCAAAGGCGGGGGTGATCGCGCTGACCAAGTCTTCCGCCCGGGAGCTGGCGGCACGCAATATCCGGGTGAATGCGATTGCTCCTGGATTTATCGAATCGAAAATGACGGATATTCTGTCTGACGACGTGAAGCAGAAAATGCTGGACCAGATACCGATGAAGCGGTTTGGCGGTCCCGCAGATGTGGCAAAAGCCGTTTTGTTCCTGACTACCGACGCATCCGCCTATATTACGGGTCAGGTGTTGTCTGTGAATGGCGGCATGTTTATGTAACGGTGAATCTTCCTGGTAGAAGGTTCAGAAAAGAAAACGAAGCAAGGAGAAAGAGCATGGCACTGGAAGACAAAGTGAAGGATATCATCGTGGAGCAGCTTGGCGTGAACGCGGATCAGGTCACGGCCGATGCGTCGTTTATCGAGGATCTCGGAGCGGATTCGCTGGATACGGTTGAGCTGGTCATGGCGTTCGAAGAGGAATTCGGCGCGGACATTCCCGACGAGGATGCCGAGAAGCTGACGACGGTTGGCGCGGTGGTCAACTATATGAAGAGCAAGGGAATCACGGGTTGATTGGCCGTTTCCCGAGTGGCAAACCGGAGGGAACCTGTTCCCTCCGGTTCTTCCCGATGTGCTGTTAGTTTCTGAACGAGGAGTGGACTGTGCAGAATAAAAGAGTTGTCGTAACAGGAATCGGTGTGGTTTCCCCCATCGGGTCCACGTTGGATGCATTCCGGACGAGCCTTCAGACCGGCCGCTGCGGAATCCGGCGGATTCAGGGTTTTGATGCCACGGCTTTTGATGCCCAGATTGCCGCTGAAGTCACCGATTTTGATATTGATGCGTTCATTCCCAAAAAAGAACAGCGCCGCATGGACCGGTTCTGTCATTTCGGGCTGGCCGCCGCGAAGATGGCCATGGACGATGCCGCCTTTAACCGCGATGTGGAAGATCCGACCCTGATGGGCTGCATCGTCGGTTCAGGCATCGGCGGGCTGGGGACGCTTGAAGTACAGCATTCCACGCTGCTGGAAAAGGGCCCCGGCCGCTGTTCCCCGTTCATGATTCCCCAGATGATCGTCAACATGGCCTCGGGCCTGATCGCGATCGACCACAACCTCAAGGGACCGAACTACTGCGTGGTGTCGGCCTGCGCCACCGCCGCGCATTCGATGGGGGATGCGCTGTACGTGATTCAGCGCGGCGAAGCCGATGTGATGCTCGCGGGCGGGGCCGAGGCCGCCATCACACCGCTGGGTATCGGTGGTTTTGCGGCGATGAAGGCGCTGAGCACCCGCAACGATGATCCGGCGACCGCCAGCCGTCCGTTTGACAAGGAGCGCGATGGGTTTGTGATGGGCGAGGGCGCGGCCGTGCTTGTGATGGAGGAGTATGAGCACGCCAAGGCGCGCGGGGCGAAAATCTACTGCGAAATCGCGGGCTTCGGGCAGACCTGCGATGCGTTTCACATGACGGCTCCCATGGAAACCGGCGAGGGTGCCACGCGGGCGATGGTGGCCGCGCTCCGGAATGCTGGGCGCAATCCGGAATCCGTGTCCTACATCAACGCGCATGGAACGAGTACGCCGCTGAACGACAAGATCGAGACCCGGGCGATCAAGGGAGCGCTTGGAGATCACGCCCGCAAGGTCATGATCAGCTCGACGAAATCCATGACCGGGCATCTGCTGGGCGCGGCCGCCGGTGTGGAAGCGGTGGCCTGTGCGCTGGCGATCAAGTACGGGTTCGTGCCGCCGACGATCAACCAGATCGTGGCCGATCCGGAGTGCGATCTGGACTACGTGGCCAACACGGCACGCGAGGCGGTCGTGGATGTGGCGCTTAACAACTCGCTCGGTTTCGGCGGACACAATGCCTGCGTCTGCATGACCCGCGTGAAGTAAGCGTTCCCGCGTATCGGCAAGCCGCTTCCTGTTCACGCAGGAGGCGGCTCTTTTTTTGCGTATGGACAAGCGCCGTCCGGGCTTGAATTATTGCCTTGATTTGGCCGGGTTTGTATCCGATATTCCAGCAGGGTCGGTTCGTATTTTGTGAACAACTGGCAGTCAGGAGGTCGGGATGCGTACAGGAATGACGGTGCTGATGACAGGTCTGGTGGTTGGTCTCTTCTCTGGCTGTGCAGCCCCCAGGGCGGTGCAACGGGTCTCGGTGGATGAGGTACGGGACCTGAGCGGGCGTTGGAACGACACGGATTCCCGGCTGGTGGCCGAGGAGATGGTCGGGGATGTGCTGCGCCGTCCGTGGCTCACTGATTTCAAGGCGAAGGCCGGACGTAATCCGGTCGTGATCGTGGGCGAGGTTCGCAATCTGAGCTCGGAGCATATCGAGATGGGAACCTTCGTGAAGGATATCGAGCGCGAGCTGATCAACAGCGGCGTGGTCCGTTTTGTAGCCAGCAGTGCCGAGCGCAGCGAAGTCCGTTCGGAGCGCCTGGATCAGCAGTCCTTCTCCACCGAGGAGAGCGCCAAGCGCTTGGCGGCGGAAACCGGCGCGGATTACATGCTCAAGGGCGGCATCAAGACGCTGATTGACGCGGTCGATGGCCAGCAGGTCAAGTTCTACCAGACCGATATGGAGCTGATCCATGTGGAGAACAACGAGAAGGTCTGGATCGGCTCCAAGAAGATCAAGAAGGTCGTGCGGCAATCGCGCACGAAGTTCTAGCGGTCCGGTTTCCGGCAAACGTGTGCAATGGGGGGCGCCATGCGGTTGATCTGCAGAGCGTTGGAGGTGCTGGCTGTGCTTGCCGTGGTGGGCGGCTGCGCCAGCATGTCCACTCAGAAGGGGCACCTTGTCGGCATCGAGCCGAAGCTGCAGGGCCATGACTTTGCCGGAGCCCTGACGCAGATTCAGAATGCCAAGGCCAGCGGGTACAAGGAAAAGGACAAGATCCTGTATTATCTCGATGCAGGGATGCTCTGCCATTATAACGCCCGGTGGGGCGAGAGCAATGAGCTGCTCACGCAGGCCGAGCGCGCCATCGAGGAAGCCTACACGCGCAGCATCCGCGGTGCCGCCGCCTCGATGATGCTCAACGACAATGCGCTGGAGTATCCCGGCGAGGATTACGAGGATGTCTACCTGAATGTCTTCAAGGCGATCAATTACCTGCGCCAGGGTCAGTTTGATTCTGCGTTCGTCGAGGTCCGGCGGATCAACGACAAGCTGAATCTCCTGGAGGACAAATACGCCAAGATCGCCACGGAGTACAACCAGTCGAAGGACAAATCCAAGGACTTCAAGCCGGGGCGGGCGAATTTCCATAATTCGGCACTGGCTCGCTACATGAGCATGCTGATGTACCGGGCGGAAGGTCGCCGGGATGATGCGCGCATTGATCTGAACAAGGTTGGCGACGCCTGGCGCGACGCTGCCGGGATTTATGACTTTCCGATGCCGTCCTTCTCGATGGCGTTGTCGCTCTCGCCCGCGGCGTATGCCAAGCTCAACGTCATGAGTTTCTACGGGCGCAGTCCGGACAAGCTGGCCAAGACGCTTTACATTTATCCGCTGCCGGACTCCATCACGATCATGACGACGGAACAAACTGACGCCAAGAAGACCGATATGACGGCGCTGGAGGTCATCCCCTGGAAAATCGGCAACCTGCTGCCGCCGGGGTCGGCCATGAAGTTCCAGATCCCGTATATGAAGATGCGGGGCAGCCAGGTTGGTCGCGTCGTGCTCTATCTGAATGGTTATCCGGTGCGGGACCTGGATCGGATGGAGAGCATCGAGAATGTGGCGCTCGAGACGTTTAAAATCAAGGAACCCCTGATCTTCCTCAAGACAATCACCCGGTCCATCGCCAAGACGATCATCAAGGTGAAGGCGGTGGAGGAATTGAAGAAGCACAAGGACGGCCAGATGGTGCCGACCTTTCTCGTGGATCTGGCCGTGGCGGCGACCGAGAATGCGGATCTGCGGATTGCGCAGTTCTTCCCGGCCGTGGCGGCGATCAGCGAGATTGAAGTTCCCGTCGGGCCTCACCGGGCGACGGTGGTCTATTTTGACCGTGCGGGAAACCGGCTGTACCAGGACGAGCTGGGAACGGTCCAGGTCACGGCCGGCGGGGTTAATCTGCTGCATTCGTGCTATCTTAACTGAGGGGGAGGCGGGAGCACCCGCGAATGAAAAGAGGGGGGGATTGAAATGCAGATATGGCGCGGATTGACGGTGATCGGGGCTGGAATGGTGCTGGGTTGCGCGGTGACAACATCGCCGGTAACCGCTGCCCGGCCCGTCTGGATGGAGAATCCACAGCAGCAATATCCCGTTAAGCAGTATCTCACTGCCGTTGGCGAAGGGGATACCCTGGCCGCGGCCGAATCCGTCGCGCTGGGCAACCTGTCCAAGATCTTCCGCTCGGAAGTGACGGTGGATGAACGTCTGACGGAGCGTTATTATGAACTGACCGGCAAGCAGAATCTCTACCAGGAGCAGACCCAGCTCGACCGGGATGTTACCGTGCGCTCCTCGCTTCTGCTGCTGAATGTGCAGTATCCCGAGCGCTATACCGATTCGAAGACCGGGCGGGTTTACGCCATGGCGGCCTTGAACCGGGCCGAGACGGCCGGTATTTACGTCACCCGGCTTAAGGAGAACGATGCCTTGATCGCGCGGTTTGTGGGTCGCGGCGACGCGCTTTCCCCGGCACTCTCATTCGCCGTCCTGTCGGCCGCCGTGGCGGTCAGTGCCGAAAGCCAGCGCATGCGGGAGCAATTGGACATTCTCGTGCCGTCAGCCAAGAGCCAGGTCCCGCTCACGTACACCCATGATGATCTGGCGCAGCGCATGGCGGATGCCTCCAAGGCGATCGGATTCACGGTGGAGATCGAGAACGATCCGCAAGGCAAGATCGCGAAGGCGGTGACCTCGCTGCTTACCGAACTGGGTTTTGTGGTCTCTCCGGACAACGCCTTCCTACGGGTGCGCGGCGTGATCGGGATGGAACCCACCGACCTGGGGCAGCAGGGGTTGCATTTTGTGCGTTACACGATGCAGATGGACATGACGGATGCTTACGGGAAAACCGTGGCGGCATTGAGCGAACACGGGCGGGAGGGGCACGTCTCCGAAAAGGAGGCAGTCAATCGCTGCATCCGGAGCATGGAGTCGGCGATCGGACGGGAACTGCTGCGCAAGCTCTTCGTGTATTTCGATGGCCTGGCAATCCAGTGACGCCGGGCTGATGGTGCCGCGCGTTCTAAAAGATCTAAAAGAGATTGAAACGGTGGCATTCTTTCGCTAGCATCACTTGCGTTCGATTTTCCCAAAGGTGTTGAGTGAGGAGGTTCGGCGTGGCCCAGAAACCAAAAAAACTGATCAATTGGCAGTTGCCGATGCAACGGGTCCTGTATGCGCTGGTCCCCATCGTCGCTTCCGGTGTGTATTTTTTCGGATGGCGCTCGCTGCTGGTTGTCGCGGTTGCCAATCTTGTCGCCTACCTGTCGGAATATGTGTTCACCCGTCGCGAAGCGCAGCCCGTCTCGTCGGCGGTGTTTGTGACGGGTACGCTCTTTGCGCTTTCCCTGCCGCCGATGCTGCCGCTGTGGATGGTGGCGGTCGGTGCCGCGTTCGGAGTGGTTTTCGGGAAAATGGTGTTTGGCGGATTCGGCAAGAATGTATTCAACCCGGCGCTGACCGGTCGCGCATTCATTTACATCAGCTTCGGCGATTACATGACGGCCCGCTGCTGGACGCATCCCTTTGACGGGATGCTCGGCGGCCTGGTTCATTATGCCAACACGGCGGCCGATGCGGTCACGCGGGCGACTCCGGGGGTCTGGTTGAAATACACGACAGAGGAGCTTGCTTCGCGCGGGCTTTCCCCCGCGATGTTCTCGCTCGACAAGCTGGTGATCGGCAATATCGCCGGTGTGATCGGCGGGACCAGCGCGATCCTGGTGGTGATCGGCGGCCTCTATCTGGTGCGGACCAAGGCCGCCAACTGGCGCCTGCCGCTGATGGTGATCGTCGGTTTCGCCCTGACCCATTTCCTGCTGACGTTCTTCGGGGCGGCCTATGCGGCCAATGCGCCGGAGAATATGGATCTCGCCGCCCGATTATTGCGCGCGTTGCGTTTCGCCTTCACCTCCGCCTGTGCCGGGAGCCTGCTCTTCGGTGCGTTCTTCTACGCCACCGACCCTGTATCCGCGCCGAAGACCGACGAGGCCCGCTGGATCTACGGGCTGGAGATCGGCGTGTTGTCGTCCTTGATCAGCCTGTTCACGGTCTGGCCGGCCGGCACGATGTTTGCGATTCTGTTTGCCAATATGTTTGCCCCCATCACGGATATTGCCGTCAAAAGCATCAAGGAAAAGAGAAAAAGCGCGTGAAACCTGGACTGATGAAGGAAAAATCAACCCCCGTTCTTTTCATGGCGGCGGTAACATTTGTTTCCATTACGCTGATCGGCCTGGTGGATATCGCGACCAGGGCCGCTGTCGATCGCAACAAGACGCTGTTTCAGAAACAGGCGGTCTGCGATGCAGCCGGCGTGGCGAATCCGGGGAAACCCGAGGCGCTGGTGGCCTGGTACGCGGCGAATGTCACGAGCGTGACCAATGCCGAGGGTGCCGTCTCCTACCGCGTCGCGGGGGCGGATGGCGCGTCAACCCTGGTGCTGGTGCAGCAGGGCCCCGGCCTGTGGGGGACGATTACCGCCTATGTCGGCTTCAACCAGGAGACGATGGCGATCAAGGGCGTGACCTTCCAGGACCATGTCGAGACCCCCGGTCTTGGTGCGCGAATCGACCAACTCTGGTTCCGCCTGCAGTTTGCCGGTAAGAGCGGCCCGTTTTCCGAGCTTCGTCCGGAACCCCAGGACAAAACCAAGGCGACTCCCGATCCCGACAAGTTCGACCAGATTACCGGCGCGACGATCACGTCGGCGGCGGTCAAGGACATCATGAATAAAAGCATAGAACGGGCCAGGGCGCTGACCGCCGCCCGTTGACCCGAGGGAAAGGCACCATGCCAGGCAAAACAAAAAAACAGTTTCTGGCCAGTATCGGAAGGGACAATCCTGTCTTTGTCCAGGTGCTGGGAATCTGCTCGACGCTGGCCGTCACCAATGTGATGGAAAACACCCTGGTGATGTGCCTGGGCCTGATCTTCACCACCGGCTGCTCGAACTTCACGGTATCCCTTCTCCGCAAGCATATCCCCGGCTCGATCCGCATGATGGTTGAGACGCTGATCATCGCCGCCTATGTGATTATCGTGGACCTGGTGATCCAGGCCACGCTTCCCGGTATTTCCCGGCAGCTCGGGCCATACGTCGGGCTGATCATCACCAACTGCATTGTCATGGGGCGTGCGGAAGCCTACGCGCTGAACAATCCACCGCTGCCCTCGCTCGTTGACGGCGTCGCCGCCGGTGTTGGTTATTCGTATATCCTGATGATCATCGCGTTCTTCCGTGAGCTGACGGGGTCGGCCACGATCTGGGGGCATGCCGTTCCCGGGTTCAGTTCCTGGTGGATCAACTGGTCCATCATGGTGATGGCCCCCGGTGCATTCTTTGCGCTCGCCGGGCTGATCTGGATTATCAAGACCTATATCGTGACGGACGAAGCGGGAGGCAAGTAATGGAGGCGTTTACAGGATTGACGGCGATTTTCTTCGCCGCGATTTTCACGAATAACATCCTGCTGACCAATTATCTCGGGATGTGTTCCTTCCTCGGGGTTTCCCGTGAGGTCAAGACCTCGATCGGCCTTGGCGCGGCGGTGGTCTTCACAATGGCGATCACCTCGGCTCTGAACTGGCTGATGTACTATTATGTGCTGATCCCCCTGCATCTCGGTCATTTCCGGTTCATTGTGTTCATCATCGTGATCGCCGCCTTTGTGCAGGTTGTCGAGATGATCATTGAGCGGGTCTCGGAGCCGCTATACAACGCGCTCGGTATATTCCTGCCCCTGATCACGGTCAACTGCGCCATTCTCGGTGTCTGTCTCTTCATGCTCATCCGGGAATACACGTTCGCGCAGTCTTTCTTCTATGGGCTGGGCAGTGGCATAGGCTGGATGCTGGCGATTCTGGCGATGGCAGGAATCCGGCAGAACATGAAACGGTCGAAAGTGCCCAAGGGGCTTGAGGGGGCTGGCATCACGCTGATCATTGCCGGCATCATGGCACTGGCGTTCATGGGATTTTCGGGCATGATCAGCATCTGAAGAAGGAGTTCATCCGTGTTAATAGGACTGATTGTCAGTGTCGGCGCGATGTGCGGGATTTCCTCCTTGCTTGCCGTGATCATGGTGATCGCCGAATCCACCATCGGCAATTACGGGAGTGTCAAGATCACGATCAACGACGGCGAGAAGGAATTCGATGCCCGTGGCGGGAAACCCCTTCTGACGACGCTCAAGGGCGCCCAGGTCTTCATTCCCTCCGCCTGCGGCGGGCGCGGATCCTGCGGCCTGTGCAAGTGCAAGGTCAAGGGCGGCGCGGGCGAGATCCTGCCGACGGAGCTGCCCTGGCTTTCCGAGCAGGAGAAGAAGGACAATGTCCGGCTCTCCTGCCAGCTCAAGGTGAAGAAGGACATGCAGATCGAGATCGATCCCGGGCTGCTGTACGTGCGCGAGTTCCACACGACGGTGATCGGGCTGGTGAACCTGACGCATGATATCAAGCAGCTCACGCTGAAGCTGGACGCTCCCGACACCATCGAGTACAAGGCGGGCCAGTTCATGCAGATCGAGACCCCGCCCTATGAACTGACCGATGAGCCGGTGTACCGGGCCTACTCCATGTCCTCGGTGCCATCCAGTCACGATATCGTGGAAATGGAAGTGCGCCTGGTGCCGGACGGGATCTGCACGACCTATGTGCATAAGCACGTCAAGGTGGGCGACCGGATGACCGTGAACGGTCCCTATGGGGATTTCCATCTGGCGGATACCGACAGGGAGATGATCTGCATCGCCGGGGGATCCGGTATGGCCCCTCTCAAGTCCATCCTGTACGACATGCGCGAAAAAGGCAGTCCGCGCAAGGCGACGTACTTCTTCGGCGCGAAGTCCAAGCGCGACCTGTTCCTGCTCGACGAGATGAAGCAGCTTGAAAAGGATCTGGCGGCCTTCAAGTTCATCCCGGCGCTTTCCGAACCGAAGCCGGACGACAACTGGCAAGGCGAAACCGGTCTGATCACCGATGTGGTGGACCGGCACACCGGGGATCTTTCCAATGCGGAGGCGTATCTTTGCGGGAGCCCGTTCATGATTGATGCCTGCATCATCGTGCTCAGGAAACACGGGATGCCGGATAGCAATATCTTCTACGACAAGTTTTCCTGATCATGGAGCACAGGCCTCCCGGCTGTGGAAAAACACACAAGGACCCCGGCATGAAACAGACAGCGGAAATGGACAAGGTTCAGCACAACATGCGCCCGGGCTGTATCACGCTCAAGGGGCTTCTGGGGGAGGACCGGCGCAACCTGGTGGACATCCTGATCGAGGATGACGCCGAGGTGAAGCGGCTCGGCGCCAGTCACGAGGCCATAGCCGTGCGGATGCAGGAGTTTCGCGATGCAGGCGTAAAGGGGCTCGGCGAGAGTCTCACGGTGCAGGGCCGTTACGAGGTGCGTGTAGACAGCGTTCGCGGGAAGCTGCCCTGCCCGTTCGAGGACGGGGTGGTGCAGAAGACGTTCATACAGGTGAAGAATCTGGCGCTGGATCGCACGATCACCTACACCGACTTGCACATACACATGATCAAGGAACACGGATTCTACGAAGGCCGGGGCTCGTCGTTCCGCCTTCCCCCGCAGGATCTGGTGGAAATCCTGGATGTCGCCCCTTCCGTCTGATCCTGCCGATTGCCCGTGCCCGGGCGCATCTGCCGCCCACCGGCCTTGCGCCGGTGGAGGTAAACGCTGAAACAAGGGGGTTGCACCACAACAACCAGCTTTCTTCACCACCGGCACAAGGCCGGTGGGATCGTCAACATCATGCACCTGATCGCAGATGCGCCCGAGATTTCCGTGGCAAGGATTTCCTGCATTGACATCGCCCTGCCGATTCATAGAGTATGCGGGATAGGCCAGTTTAGCTCAGTTGGTAGAGCAGCTGATTTGTAATCAGCAGGTCGTCGGTTCGAACCCGACAACTGGCTCCA
>CAZGBW010000009.1:0-19693 GCA_964523995.1 uncultured Victivallales bacterium
GGGTCGGTGCCCGCCTGGCCGACGGAAGAGATGCGCTGCTGGTGGCCTTTCTCGGTCACGACATGGCGGACCCGAAAGTGCATTACTCGCTGGTCATCCAGGGCGAGGATCATCAGGCGGATTTCATTATTCCGGCCGAATTGGAGAAACGGGTGGAGGAAAAACTCATCCGCGATCGCCGCATGGTGGGAAGCCGTACCCTCAAGGATTTGAAACTGTTTTAGCGGAGATTAACGATGACCCAGGATTGCCCGTGCGGAAGCGGTCTCGCCTACAAGGCATGCTGCGAACCGATCATCAAGGGAAAACAGCCCGCGGCCACGGCGGAAGCGTTGATGCGTTCGCGTTATACGGCCTATGCGACCGGGGAAATCGGGCATCTGGGGGCATCCCTGCGGGCGGACGACCGCGGGAGCTTTGATTCCGAATCGACAAAGGAGTGGGCCGAGAGCGCGCAATGGAACCGGCTGGAGATTGTCGCCACGGAACGCGGTGGTACCGAGGATGCCGATGGCATTGTCGAGTTCAAGGCGCATTACACGGTCAACGACCAGGAGCAGGAGCACCATGAACGCGCCCGCTTTGCGCGGGAGAATGGCCGCTGGGTATTTGTCGACGGACGGGTGATCGGGCGCGATCCCTACCGCCGCGAGGAGCCGAAAGTCGGGCGCAATGACCCCTGCGCATGCGGCAGCGGCAAGAAGTTCAAGAAGTGCTGCGGCCGCTGATCGCTCAGGTGTTGACGGCCAGCCTCCAGGAAATACCCTGGCCTGCACGGTATGGAACCACGTCGCCATAAGCGGCCGGCACGGTCTGCTCCACCCGTTCCAGCGTGACCTGCCCCTCCAGCGGCGGTAACCCGTGAAAGCGTTGCCCGTGAGTAGAGCAGAAATCGCGCAGACGGTCAATGCAGCCGATCCGCTCGAAACAGTCCGCCAGGTACGGAAGCAGCAGCGGCGAGGTGAATACCCCGGCGCAGCCGCAGGCCGCCTCCTTGGTGGAACGCGGATGTGGCGCGGAGTCGGACCCCAGGAAGAACCGCGGATGGCCCTCGCGCACCACGGCGCGCAACGCCTCACGGTCGTGCGGGTATTTGGCCACCGGCTTGCAGAAGTTGTGATTCTTCCCCGCCCAGTCGTCCGCGACCAGATCGAGATGATGTGCCGTCACGGTCGCCGCCACGGTATCGCCCAGTGCCTTGACACAGGCGACCGCCTCGGCCGTCGTGACGTGCTCGAGCACGATCCGCAGCGCGGGAAAGCGGCGGTGCAGTCGTTCGAGTTCCGGCAGGAAGCGCTGCTCGGCGTTCAGGATGCAGATATCGAGTCCGGCATTCCCTGGCATTTCCCCGTGCAGGAGCAGTGCCAGTCCGTCCTGTTCCATCGCGGCGAAGACCGCATCGTAAACCGTAAGGTCCTCCACGCCGCGGTCGGAGTTGGTCGTGACCCCGCGCGGATAGCATTTGACGCCGAACACGCCGGACTCCTTCGCGCGCCGGATTTCCGCCGGCGTCAGCGACGGCTGCAGATAAAGCGTCATCAGGAACTCCACCGCCGGGGCGAGGGCGTGCAGCGCGTCACGGTAGCGCAGGGCCTCTTCCGTCGCCGCCACCGGCGGAACGGTGTTCGGCATCACCACACAACGGCCGACGCCGCCGGCCTGCACCAGGGGCGTGACTAGCCGCATCATCCCGTCCTGCCGTAGATGCACATGGAAATCATCCGCCACCGGTATCGTGATCGTATGCATAGTCATTCCAATCTAATGTGAAACCCTTTTTTCCTCCATACAATCCACTAGCGGCGCTTTTTTCAAAAAAGCGCCGCTAGTGGATTTATGCTGCCGGAACCCATCAAGCAGAGCGGCAAACGATTTCGGGCGGTATTTTCCAAACCCGTCGTCGTCCACAAACACATAGTCGTACTCCGTTCCGTCTTGAGCTTTATTGACATCCTCGCACCACTGCCGCAGCCGCTCCATTTTCGGCAGCACATCCAGATCCTCCAACCCCTTCGTCTCAACAATCACAATCCTGCCATCTTTCAACTTAACGATAAAGTCCGGGTAATAGTTCGATATATCGCCTGCGGCATTCACGTAATCGAGCTTGAAATGCACGGAAAGAAAGTTCTTGGCATAGGAGACCACATCGGCACACTGCTCCAGAAAGCCGGCAAATTCGAGTTCAAATTGGCTGTCGCCGATAATCCGGTTGAACACCGACTTCTGCGGGATGATGTATCCCTGATCCTTGACGACAAACGGCCGCGTCTGGCGCAGTTTGATTGTATCCCGGATTTCGGCATCGCCCTTGTCGCGAACGGTTAAATCATTGATGGCCTGCTTAATCGTTTCAATCACCGCTTTGGTTGCCGCCAGTTCCGAAAGGTTACGCAGCGTGTTGGGCGAATCCAGATCTACAGCAGATCCAAAAAGCGCCTCCTGAACAAAAGCCTTAACCTTCCCATAAAGCACATCGTAGCCACTGATCAGGCGCAGATCCTTCATGATGGTACGGGTAAAATAGCCGATTACCGACCGATAATCACCGACACCCGCGCTGTCCAGCATCGTCGTGTGCGTGACTTCCCCAGTCGTGATGTCCTTGAACACAATCTCGCGGTGCTGTTCTTCCGAGAACTGCCGGTACGACACCGGGGAAAAACGCATCTTACCAATATCCAGATCGGTCAGGTTCTTGTATTCCCGATAAACGCGTGGCGAAAGCACCGGAATAGCGATATCCAGAGCATCCACATCCTTAAGGGGGTTCTCACTGTCGACCTCAACCACGAGCGGTGCTTTCGCCTTGGTTCCTTCGCCCATCGCCTTACGTTCGAGTTCAACACCTTCGGCCTGGATGGACTCCACGAATTCCATGAAGGCATCCGTACCCACCACGCTGACATACTCTTCGGTATCGCCCGGATACATCTTGCGCAAACCGCGCCCCAGCGTCTGCTCGGGCAGTACGTTGCTTTTTGATGTATAGGCACGCAACCCGACAATGGTTGTCACATTACGAACATCCCACCCTTCCTTGAGCATCAGCACCGACACAATCGCTTTACAAGGGCTTCCCTCATCATCAATGGCATTCGCCTGCCTGCGCAGCGTCTCCAGCTCCTCCTTGGCCTTGCCGGAGGATGCCTCGGAAATGTCGCCATTGTTCTTCGTGTGAATGACCAGCACGCCCCCCTTGAGATCGGGATAGCGGTTTTCCAGATAGTCGGCGACGTCGTCGCAGTTGCGCGTGTCATCGGTCATCACGAACAGCACCGCTTTCTTGCCCATCTTGCGGTGCTCCTCGTAAGCCTTGCGCCACTCGATCACTCCCAGATCGAGATAATCAGCATATTTCTCGGTGAACTTCGCGCTCTGACGCTCATGCAGTTTTGCCCGGCTGGGCGCATCGGGCAGCACCGGATGCTTGACGACGTTCTGCGAGATCGCCTCCACCAGCGGATAATCCGCCACCGTCTGCACAAAGATTGCGCCGTTATTGTGCTTGGGCGTTGCCGTGACATCCACTTGCAGACTCAGCGCACCGCCCTTTTGCAGCAGGCGATTGTGAATATCCTCAATAGACTTGAACCATGCCAGACTGTTGTCGTGGACATGATGAGCCTCGTCATTGAGAATCATCAGTTCATTGATATCCCGCACGATCATCCCGAGATCAACCTTGGAATCCGTCGTTGCCCCGGTTGGGCGCTTACCCAGGAAATAATCCATCGTGTTCTCGTCATCCGGTGACGGGGGGATTTCCTCGCCGGTATAAACGCGGTGGATGTTTGTCAGGAAGATGTTTCCGGTCGGCCGCGTCACACGAACCTCGTCCTGTACATGCAGGGTCAACTGAAAATCATCCCGCCAATGCCTCCCGTCGTATCCATTATCCGGCAACACGGGATCCTCGAAGAAAATGCGTAGCCCCTGGAAGTCCTTGTAAACGCGGTCGAGCACGATAATGTTCGGAGTGATGACGAGAAAATTCCGGGCCAGCGTCGAATCGGGCTCGTAGAGCTTATGGAAGAAACTCCACGCCAGCGCCAGACTCAGGACTTTGGTCTTGCCACTGCCGGTCGCCATCTTGACGACATAGCGCCGCCAGGTCTCGTCGAACATATTGGCAGACACCGCACCGCTTGCGTCAAACCGCATCAGGTCGTACTTATCCTTGGCACCAACCACATCACAGAGGTAGATGACCGTCTCGATCGCCTCACGCTGGGCGAAGAAATAGGCGAAACTCCCCGAGATATTTCCGACGCCGGGCAGCAAGTGCGGTTCGCGAAACCACCAGTTCAACAGGCTCCGGCTCGTGTCCGATGCCCCGGCATAGCGGCTGTCACGGAATTCCTGCACCTTGCGCCGGAGCTGCGCCACCAGCGGCGGCATCAGCTTGTCCATCGTCGTGGATCGCAGGGCCTCATCCGCCGGAAACCAGCGTACCGCCGGATCAAGCACCGCATGCGGCGAATGCGGAAAGTCAGGATGCAGAGCCATTACGCCTTGCCTCCTTCCAGTCGCCTTAGATTCCTGTCCGAGGTCAGGATCTCCATTTGCTCAATCGCAAGACGGTTCAGCTTTTTCAGCCGTTCGGGTTGCGCCATCCCTTCATTGATAAACAGCGCGTTCAGGTTTTCGAGGTTTGCCAGGCAAACCAGTTGCGAGACGTTCGCGTGATCACGGATGTTGCCCTTATCGCCCGGATTCTCCTCCCGCCACTGCTTGGCCGTCATTCCGAACAGTGCCATATTGAGCACATCCGCTTCGTTCGCATAAACTAAAGTGACCTGCTTGCCCGTCAATTCCGGCGGAATCAGGTTCTCCTTGATTGCATCGGTATGGATCCGGTAATTGATCCTGGTCAGATTCCTGCGGATATCCCAACCCAATTGCTTCTGCTCGGCCTCCTGCAAACGCTGGAACTCCTTGATCAGGTAGAGTTTGAATTCAACCGACACCCAGGAGGCGAACTCGAAAGCAATATCCTTGTGGGCAAAGGTTCCGCCATAACGCCCCGGCTTGGATATAATTCCTATCGCGCCGGTCAAATCAATCCACTTTGAGGGGGTCATGACAAACGAATTGCTGCCGGACTGATTTCTAACCGTATCGAATTCGACACGGTTAAAATCTGGATTGTAGAGGATCTCCCAGATCCCTAGAAACTCCATAGAGGACCGGGATCGCATCCAGTTCTGAATAATAAACCTTGGATCATCTGCATTCTTGAACTTGGCGATGTCGGTCAACGAAATATAATCACCACTGTCGATCCGCTGGATACGAACCGTTTCATTCAAAACCACAACCTGACTGTTCTTACCCATCAAAAGCCCTCCTCTTCTAATTCCATCGAATTCGATGGAATTACAACCCCCTCGAATTCGAGGGGGTTAACATGCTCCAACCCCGTCGAATTCGACGGGTTTAAAATCTGCGCCCATCTGCGTAATCTGCGGACACTGCTCCACGAATTTCTCATCCGCAGATTGCACAGATTCACGCAGATTGAATACCAGCCTTCTGTGTTGCAAGCTGGGTGTGCCGAAATTGAGGAGCATCCCTTTCGTCATGGCTGTCGCCTTGAGGTAATTGATCACCTGAGCATCTTCCAATCCTGAAAGCCGTGACAAAGCCTTTAACTCAACAATGATCTCGCCAAAGCAAACAAAATCAGCCTGATACTCTGCGATGCGTTCTCCCCGATATGATACCGGCAAGCGCACTTCTCTCTTATAAGGAATGCCCTGAAGCTTGAATTCACGCTCAAGTGCCGCTTGATAGACAGCCTCAAGAAATCCATGCCCAAGCTCACGATGAACGGCCATAGCCGCCCCGATAATCAAGTACGTCTGCTCATCTCTTCTTTCATCACTGCTCATTTTCGCATCCCATGATCATTTCTTAATAATCTGCGTCTATCTGCGTAATCTGCGGATAATTTCTCATCCGCAGATTGCACAGATTCACGCCGATTGAATACCTACCTCTCATACCGCCACCTCCACGATGGTCATCGTGTCGTTGCCGAAGATGTCCACGACCTTGACGGCGATCTTGCGACGCCCGGGCTTGCATTCGTGCAGGGCACTCTTGAGTTCCAGCGAGCGGTCCTTCTTGGTCCGGAAACTCTGCCACTCATTCTCGAAGATGTAATCGCCCGTCCACTGTTCCTGCCATTGCCCCTCGCCCTCTGGAGCCTGCACAGGCACGCGAATAATCTCGCGTTTGCTCTCGAAATTGAAGTCCACCGCCCAGTAGTCAATCCAGTCCGTCCAATGGTCGGTGAGCACCTCGCGCGTAAACACCCCGTTCTTGTCCCGGCTGAGCTTCACGATCTGACCCTTCTCGACCACGATCCGGCTACCCGCCTTGGCCGCTTTCCCCAGCGTCTCCTCGGCCTGCGCGATGCTGTCCTGCGAGTAGAAGACCGAGAAATCCGTCAGTTCCACCGCCACGGTTGCGGGTTTCCCCTTGCCGCCGGATTTGACGTGCGGCTTGACCTCGATGAACGAGACATCGTGAAAGACCACCTGGTTACGTTCCACCGCCCGCTTGTCAAACACTTCGGCTGGAATGTATTTCGGGGCGATGTCGATGCCCTTGGCCCGCGCCTCGTCCAGCACATTCGGGAAAAGCCCCATCTCGAACTCGAAGCCGAGAATGTCCACCTTGGTAATGTGCTTCTTGCGGCACTCCAGAATCACTTCCTCCACGAAAAGGCGCGTAACCGGGAGATTCACCGGCCCCACCGCGACCAGCCGTCCGGCTTTCTTCCCGTGGAAACTGGCAAAGTTTTCCACCTTCTCGGCCCGGTACGCCTTGAGGATCAACTCAAGAAACGCGGCTTCTTTTTCGGCCAATTGCTTCTGCTGCTCCTCCTCGCGCAGATTCGGATTGATCCCCACGAAATGCTGCCGCTCGTACCGCCCGAGGTTCAGGATCTCGAAGGCTCGGTAATTCTTCCCATCCGCCTTGAGCTGCCGCTGCACCCCGATCATCCGCTTACGCGTCGTATGGATCGCGAATTTGCCCAGATCCGTGCAGATCCACTTACGCCCCAACTTCTCCGCCACGGCGGCGGTCGTGCCGGAACCGGCGAAGAAGTCTGCAACGAGGTCCCCCTCGTTGGATGATGCTTGGACAATGCGTTCGATCAGGGCTTCGGGCTTTTGGGTGGGGTAATCAACACGTTCCGAAGACTGGGAATTGATAGGTGCAATATCTTCCCATATATCTTCAATAGGATTTCCTTTCGAATCGTCAAGATAGCGTTTGACCCTAGGCATACCGCTATTTGATAAAACAATTCTGCCCTCTTGCATTCCTTGATCTATACGCTCTTGGGACCATATCCAATGTTTGCCAGCAGGTGGCACAAGGATCCGATCCCCAAACTTACGCGGGTCACCAGCCCCAGCTTGTGAAAAATTGTCAAGCATGTATCGGTGCCCAGTCGAGGGTTCAATGTTTGAATAATGTTGCTCAATACGTTCACCTGCTAAGGGACTAAAAAGCTTGTTGAAAGTCGGAGATATTCCTTTGGCATAGAAATAGATAGAGTCAGAAACGTTACCAAACGCATTAGCTTGCCCTTTCGACGAGCGAATTTTTTGCCATGTAAGCGCATTTCGGAAATTGCCAGTCCCAAACACTTCATCCAACACAATCCGTATGTGTGAATTCACTCGCCAATCGCAATGCACATAGATGCTGCCATCGTCCGCCAGCAGGTCCCGCATGAGGATTAGGCGTTCGTAGATCATGGATATGAAGGAGTCGGCGCCCTTACCCCAGGTATCGCGGTAGGCGATTTCCTCGAGGATGTTGGGTTTCTTGGTAAAGGTGTCGCCGCCGATCTCGATATCCATCGAGAAATCCGCGCCGACATCGAACGGCGGGTCGATATAGATCAGTTTCAGGCCGCCCTGCTTCTCGATCTCACCGCGCAGCGGCCCGTTCTTGAGCGACGAGAGAATCAGCTTGTTATCGCCCCAGATCAGCTTGTTCGTCCAGCCCTTGAGCTGCCGCCCGCGCGCATCCATCGCAAACAGATCCAGTTGCGACGCGATATCGGACGTCTTCTCCGCCCGCGGTTCGTCCACCTGCTCGATCGTCTGGAAGGGCAGGACGATATTGCAGACCTCGCTGGTCTTTCCATTCCAGACCAGCTCGACCTCGCGCTTATCCTCGAACAGCAGGAAACGGTATTTCTCGGGCAGCTCCCGCCCCACCTCGATAAACCGCAGAACCTCCTGCTTCTCCTGCTCCGTCAATTTCAGCATATCGTCAACTCCTCAAATCCACTTTATATCATGGCGCGAGCAAACAAATTTCGTAACGCCCTCAACTGAACCATGCTTTCTTATAGCTCATTTTTGACGCTTAAAACAGAACCACCGTGACTTATAATTCAACATAACGCCATCAAAATGAACTATGAATTTCTATAGTTCATTTTCAGGGGCCTCTTCGGATGGCCGAGATCCAATCTTGTGGTCTCTGAAAATTTCCAAATATCGCCGGAAAAGGAACACACGGTTCCGTTTGAAACCGGTAACTTCCTCCAAAACCCCGATCTTTTCAAGTCCGGCAATCAACTCGCGGGCGGGATTACGGTTGATTTCGAGGCATTTTTCAATCGCGGTCAGTGTTATGGCCGGATTTCCGTATAAATGCCGGATCAGCCTCTGGGCATTCTCCGCCCGGCGGCCAAGGGAAAACACCTTGGAATCAAGCTCTGTACGTAGTGCCAGAACTTTCTCAAATGTGCATTTTCCGTTCGTTGCCGTATCGATCATGGCTTGCAGGAAAAAGCGGCACCAGTGGCCGATGTCATTCGACATCCGCACCCGGTTCAAGGCGTCATAATACTCAGTCCGGTATTTTTCCAGGTGGGCGGAAAGATAAAGGGACGGCTTATCGAGCAGTTTATTGCTGATCAGATAAAGGGGAATCAACAACCGCCCGATACGTCCATTACCATCCTGGAAGGGATGGATCGTCTCAAACTGGTAATGGCTGATTGCCGCCCGGATCAGATGGGGAACCTGAATATCCGGATTGTGCCAGAATGCCTCCATATCCGACAGTAATGGAAGCATATCCTCATGATGCGGCGGAACAAAAGCCGCATCGGAAGGGGACGCGCCGCCGATCCAGTTCTGGCTGACCCGGAATTCGCCCGGCGACTTATGTTCGCCTCGACCACCGGCAAGCAGGGTATAATGTGTTTCGCGCAGCAGCCGAAGCGAAAGCGGCAACGTTTCCAGGGATTTGACGGCGGAGTTCATGGCCGCGACATAATTCTGGACTGCCTGCCAGTCATCCCGTTTTTCCGGGGCAACCTCGTCCGCAGAAAGCACGTCATCCTCAATTTCCGTCCTCGTGCCCTCGATCCTGCTGGATGTGTTTGCCTCCTTGCGGATGTGCATCTGGATGAACAAATCCACATCCGACACGATCCTCGTATACGCATTCAGTTCGCCCAATGCACGCGTGGCATTCTCAAGCAGAACATTGATGCGGGGATCCTGCCAGCACCATTCCCGATTAACCAGCGTCGGCAAAAAACTCTTGTACTGGTACTGCTGCCGCCAGACGCCGGACGTAAAGGCTTCAAAATTCATAACGCTCCAGAATTATTCTCTTCCCGTAAAACCGCACACTTCATGCTCCGTCAGATTCAGCTTGACAATAGCAGCCGCACTGGCGGTTTCAGTTCGTGAAAACTGGTCCAGGCTGCCTGTTTGTGGTGCTGGAGGCAGCCAGCCACAACCCCGGGGTGCAAGCCTAGCTCCTGGGCAACTGCATAAACCCGCACGACCGATGGACGCTGCACCTCCGAAAAAGCAGTCAGAATAGCTTCGCTTTTTAACAGCCCGGAAGCAAAGTCATCTGCCTCTTTCTCCCGCCGGTCGCTCAGATCAAGATTATCCAGCGAATCAATGAAGACCTGCCCCTGTTTGTCTTCGTGCAGCAGGATATGCCCCAGTTCATGCGCCATCGTAAACCAGAAGTTGTCTATCCGATCATGCCGGGCAGTGTAGACAATTACCGGTCTGCCTTCGTAAAAAAACGACGCGCCGTCAATGTAGGTCTGGTCGAAGTGGTCAAGCTGTCGAAAAGAGACGCCACAACCAGTCAATTCGGTTATGAAATCCTGCACGCCAGACGACGCGCTCGTAAAGTCCGCCATGCGGCCGGCTAGCGCCGCCAGGCGCTTCCGGTCGTATTTTGCTTTTGGCCGGACCGTGGCTTCCATATTACGAGCCAGTTGTACCCAGCACAGTGCATAATAAACATTGAAATGCCGGTGGGCTCCCGACTTTCTGAAACAAACCGCCTGTTTTTCCAAAAAGGCGAAATCCAGTTCCTTCTTTCCCCAGAACACCTTGACGGCAGCAACCAGTTCGTCTGTTCTGCGCGGCAAATCGATTAGATTGCGCAAATCACGCACGGGCATGTACCGGTAAATCAGAGCCCTTGCCTCTGTTTCTTTCTCTTTAGCGCTTTCCTGCATGCGCTGGCGGTAGTTTGCGTCAAGATTCAACCAGAACTGCGGAGATTGCTTGAATACTTTCGATAATAGACAGGCCATCTCATACGTCACCGGAACCTTGTTTTTTATCAGCCTGCTAATGTGCTTCTCCGTAAAGCCCATGATCTCGGCCAGATCCTTCTGCTCCCAGCCGTAATGCTCCAGCTCTTCGCGTATGGAATCCCCGGGACCTAAATTAACAAATGGTTTATATGCACCCATATTCCACCTCATTCGTAATGCTTGCTCAGTGCCAGAATGCGAACAAACCCAAACGTTCTTTCCTCGTTCTCGAATTCAATCTCGAATTCAAGCCGGTGTTTTGCATCCAGCCGGATGGAGAACCGATTCTCGAACCCCACCAATGACTCAAATCTCATGGATGCCGGTTCCCGTAAATCATAAATGGTCACCGAGGCTTCAATTCGGCCTACACGTTCAACGAATTTTCGGCATATCACTTTGTCAACGAATTTGAGTTTCCCGCACCGACCCTTCTCATATAGCTCCTGCAGATGCTTATCCGCAAAATCCCATTTCATTGACACCTCGAGTTAACACAAATTCAAATAAACCTGCAAGGTTAATTATAAACTATATTTATATATCCAGCGATAACAGTACTGGCGGTCTTATCGTTGGTATTCATTTAACGTAACAGCTCAGGAACACCACCGAAAGACAGGAATCGGTGAACGATAGCGGCGACGAGAACGGTGGACGATTGAGAGATCACTACTCGTTAACCGTTCTCGTCGCCGTTCTCGTCAACCGACCTGGGGCACCTGAGTAGTTGCCATTTAACCTTCTACCCTTTGAATATGAAAAACTTGCGCATGGCAAAATTGATCAGCAGCGCGCTGACGAGATTGGTCCCGAACGCCAGGGTCGTCATCATGTCGTAGCGGGCGATCAGCACCGACTGCAACGTCGTTCCGATCACCATCGAGACGGCGGAAACGGCATAGAACAACCCGATTTCCAGCAGCCAGTGGTGCCGGCCGGCCTTGAACACGAACAGGACGTTTAGCGTATAGGCGACGGCATTGGAGACCAGGAACGCGAACCCTGTCGCCAGTGCCGCGTTCAGCGCCCGGCTTGCCCCCGTCGCTTCCGGGGTGATGCCCAGCAGGCGGACAACGATATCATCGGTCGTCAGGCAAGGCAGCAGGTGCCAGCCCAGCAGGAAGAAGACAACAATGTGGGACACGGTCGCCCCGCCGCCCGCCATGCCGTATTTGATGAACTGCGCCAGAGGACCCGCGTCCTTTCCCAAAAATCGCCGGATAAACTCCATCATGACCTTCTTATCTTTAGATACCGGGGCTCGGGAACCGCTCGATCAGTTCCGTCCAGTCCCGGCAACGAACCACATCGTTCCGCATCACCACCCCCGCCATGTCCCGGTTCCATGGACGGTCGAAGAGCGCCACGGGCACCCGCGAACGCGCCGCGAAGAACCGCGCCATGTCCAGGGAATCATCCACCACCAGCGAGAAGGCGCAGGTTTCCAGTTCCGCCAGGGTCATCTGCCGGACGCCCGGCACGTCGGCATGCCCCCGCCCGTATTTGTCCACAAACGTGATGTCCGCCACGGCGATCCCGTGCCCGTCGAGCCAGGCGCGGGACGCCTCCCGCGTCTCGGGCGGGCGCCCCGTCACCACATGCACGACGCAGCCCGCCTCTGTCCACCGGCGCAATCCTTCCACGGCACCCTCCACCGCCGGGATGGACGCCAGCATGTCGTCGTCATGAAACAGGGCGAAGAGCGCCTCCTGCTCCCGCGGGTCCAGGCCGAAGGAGACGTTCAGGTCGAACGAGTGGATATCCTCGAACCGCGTCCGCCGCCCGAACCGCTCTGCGACGATATCCGCCAGTGTCCGGGCCGTCTCGCACAGCACATCGTCGAAATCCACATAGATCGAACCGGTCATGGTTTCCCCGCCGACGGGGCCAGCATGGCCTCCGGCCTTACCCAGGCGTCAAAGTCCCTTGCGCTCACCACTTTCATCGCCAGGGCCGTCTCCCGGAGCGTCTTGCGCTTGCGCCAGGCGGCCAGCGCCACGGCGGCGGCCTTGTCGTACCCGATGTGCGGAGCCAGCGCCGTGACCAGCATCAGCGAGTTCCCGACGTTTTCCGCGATCCTGGCCTCATCCGCCTGCAACCCTTCCAGGCAGTGCGCCTGGAAGGAGCGGCAGGCATCATCCAGCAGCGCGATGGACTGCAGGATGGCGTGCACCATGAGCGGCTTGTAGACATTGAGCTCGAAGTTGCCCTGCGATCCGGCCATGGCGATGGCGGCATCGTTGCCATAGACACGGCAGCAGACCATGGTCAGCATCTCGCACTGCGTGGGGTTGACCTTGCCGGGCATGATCGAACTGCCCGGCTCGTTGGCTGGCAGCACCAGTTCGCCGAGGCCGCTGCGCGGTCCGCTCCCTAGCCAGCGGATATCGTTGGCGATCTTCATCAGCGCCGCCGCCAGACTCCTGAGCATGCCCGAAAGCCGCACGACGGCATCGTGCGCCGCCAAACCGGCAAACTTGTTCTGCTGCACGGCGAAGGTCATCCCGGTCAGGCGCGTGATGGTTTCGGCAACCATCCAGTCGAAATCCTGGCGCGTGTTCAGCCCCGTGCCGACGGCTGTGCCGCCGGTCGCCAGGCACGAGAGTTCCGGCAGGCAGGTCTCGATCGCCGCGTGCGCCTGCTTGACCTGCGCCGCGTAGCCGGAAAACTCCTGCCCGAGCGTCAGCGGGGTGGCGTCCTGCAGGTGGGTGCGGCCGATCTTGATGATGTCCTTGAAGGCCGCGGCCTTGGCGTCCAGCGCCATCTCCAGCGCGCGCAGCGTCGGCAGCAGCGCCTGGCGCAGGGACATCACGCAGGCGATATGCATGGAGGCGGGCACGGTGTCGTTCGTGGACTGGCCCATGTTCACATGATCGTTCGGGTGCACGGGCGATTTGGCCCCCAGCGGATGCCCGAGCCGTTCATTGGCCCGGTTGGCGATCACCTCGTTCACGTTCATGTTGGTCTGCGTGCCGCTGCCGCTCTGCCAGATGACCAGGGGGAAATGGTCATCGTAGCGGCCGGCGATCACCTCGTCGGCGGCACGCCCGATGGCCTCGGCCAGGTCCGGTGCCAGGATGCCCAGCTCGGCATTGACAATCGCGGCCGCTTTCTTCACCAGGGCATGCGCCCGGATGAACGGCACCGGAAACCGCTCATCCCCGACCTGGAAGTTTTCACGGGCCCGCTGCGTCTGGGCCCCGTAGTAACGATCCTCCGGAACATCCACATCCCCCAGCGCATCTTTTTCCTTACGCATGATTCACGTCCCTTTCACCGTCAAACATCAACGGATGCCGCCATCATAACCCCTCGACCCCGTCCTGTCACTCCAGAACCGGTGACTACCGGTATTGGCTTTCGATGGCGGCGGCCGCCTTGACCGCGCCCGGCGATGGCTTACGAACCATGTGGAATGAGAGGATAACCCCGGCAACGCATGTCAGGATCAGCAAAAGGAAAGCGAGCCTCCCGCGCAACGGGCGGGAGGCCGCCCCCGCGCCCCCGCAGAAACGCCCGATCACCAAGGAGGATGCCAGCGCCACATAAGGAATCAGGTAGAACCCCTGGTAGGCATGGTTGTTCACCGCCCGCGGGAACAGGAGGGCATACACCACCGATCCGAGACCCAACCCGAGGACCGCGCGTTCCTGGACCGGGAGGGACTGGCGGGTCCGGACGTTGTCCGCCACCAGGATAACGGGCCAGGCGATGGCCAGGATCGCCGGAAGATAGGCGTAGCGGCTGATGCCGATGCCGACCGCATGCTGCAGGAATCCCAAATTCTCGGCGAAGGAGGCCCCCCCTCCCCAGGCCATCCAGTGCCGGAGGGACTGCTCCTGCGACGGGACACCCTGCCAATGGTTTGCCCAGAGCAGATGCAGTCCGGCCAGCCCTGTCATCAGCACAATCGCCGCAAGGGAAAGGGTCCCCCGCGGGAGGTGCTTGCGATCCAGTTGGACCAGGAGCCACATGACGATGCAGAGGGTCGCATGCCAGGAGGCGAAGACGGCCAGGAACCAAGCCGCCCAGGCCAGCGCCATGCGCCGGCCTGACGTTGTCTCGCCGGTGAATCCCCAGGCGAGGACCCCCAGCAGGAAGAACAGCAGTCCCGGGACCTCGTGGTTCGGCATTTTCCCGTAGAACGTGCTCATGGGGACCGTCGCGACCACGCCCACGACCCAGGCAGGGTACAGGCTACCCGATCCGGGCTTCCAGAGCTGGCGCGCAAGGAGGGCGATAACCACAAACGAGATCAGATGGAGCAGCGCGAAGGTTAGCCGGGCCGTGGCCGGGGTGTCGCTGCCGGTGATGGCGAACGCCGCCGCGAGGATCAGCCCCGGCAGGGGGGGGTGGTGAAGATACGGGATCCGCTCGCCGGTCTGCCGCGAGGTGAAGAAATCCTGTCCGCGGGTGGCGACCAGACCGGCCTGCAGGTGTGTTCTCGCGACCGCGCTGAACCAGGCCCCGTTGTCGTCGTTCGGGAAGGACCACGGGGCGGCGATGTGCAGGGCCATCAGGCCGCCCAGCAGCAGTCCGAAGAGAATCGCGATACCTGATGTCTTTACTGTCACCGGGACGTTGTACCTCCACCTCCCCTGCCCGGTCAAGCGTCGAAGACAAAAGGCCCGGACGGAAGCTGTATGCGTCTGCCCCGGAGTCCTTTTCGACAAGAATGCCGCTTTATGGCAAAACACTTGCCCCTGAGATCATCATCTCCCGGGAAGTCGCTTCCGATTAGGATTTCTGTGGGATGTCAAGCCCGGCGGCGGGTTGGAATTGACAATCCGGCGGGGCACCGATACCGTTTGCCCGATAAACGCGGAGCGGATGGGCAACGAGCGAGGGGGGCGGGAATGCGCAAACGTGAATATTGGTCCAGCCGGGTAGGGGCGATCCTGGCGGTCACCGGCAGCGCCGTTGGTCTCGGCAATTTCATACGTTTTCCCGGACAGGCGGCCCAGTATGGCGGCGGGGCCTTCCTGATCCCCTACCTGATCGCCCTCCTGGTGGTCGGGATTCCGCTGGCCTGGGCGGAATGGGCACTGGGGCGTTACGGCGGGAATCTCGGACACCATTCCTCGCCCGGCATCTTCCGGGCGTTGCTCGGATCCCGCAAGGGTGCCTACGTGGGCATGCTGGGGACGCTCATGCCCGTCATGATCTACATGTACTACATCTTTGTCGAGGCCTGGTGCCTGGCCTACGCCTGGGACTATCTCACCGGTCGCTTCTCCGCCCTGGGGGCGGACAACGCGCGGATCCAGGCCAACTTCCTGACGGTCACCGGGGCAGGGGACAACGGCCTGGTGTTCACACCGGCGGCATGGCGGATGCTGGTTTTCCTCGGGATCTGCCTGCTGGCGAATATCGCCCTGATCTACCGCGGCGTGCACAAGGGCATCGAGCGGTTCTGCAACATCGCCATGCCGCTGCTGGTCGGGTGCGCGGTGATCGTCCTGATCCGGGTCCTGACCCTGCCTGCCAATCCGGCCGCCCCGGAACAGACCGTGCTCAACGGCCTCGGCTACATGTGGAATCCGACCAAGCCCGGCGAAACCCTCCTGCAGGCGCTGTCGAATCCGGAAATCTGGCTGGCCGCCACCGGGCAGATCTTCTTCAGCCTGTCGGTCGGGTTCGGGCTGATCCTGACCTACGCCAGCTACCTGAAACCCTCGGATGATGTCGCCTTGAGCTCGGTCACCGCCTGCGCCGGCAATACGTTCTGCGAGGTGGTGCTGGGGGGCATGATCGCCATCCCGGCCGCGTTTGTATTCCTGGGTCCCGCCGTGGTTCAGAACCCGCCGGGCACGTTCGGCATGGGCTTCATCACGCTGCCGAATGTCTTCAACCAGATGCCGCTGGGTTCCCTGTTCGGGTTCCTCTTCTTCTTCCTGCTCTTCCTGGCCGCCATCACCAGCTCGATCTCCATGCTCCAGCCCTCGATCGCACTGCTGGAGGAGGGCCTCGGCATCGGCCGCCGGGCGTCGGTGGCGATCCTGGGGCTGATCACGCTGGCCGGGTGCCTGTTCGTGGTCTATTTCTCAAAGGATTTCACGGCACTCGACACGCTGGATTTCTGGATGGCCAACTTCTTCATCTTCATTTTCGCCACCCTTCAATCCATTCTGTTCGCCTGGGTGCTTGGTATTCGCAAGGGCATGGAGGAGTTGACGCGCGGGGCGGAAATGAAACTGCCGCGGATCCTGCCCTTCCTGTTGAAATACGTCTCGCCCCTCTATCTGCTGGTGATCTTCGGGTTATGGGCATGGAGCAACCTGCCCGGACGCCTGAAGGCCATCCTGACCCCGCCGGTGGAGGGGCCGCCGGTCGTGCTGCTTTCCGTCCTGCTGATTGCCGGCGTGGCGGCCTTCTTCGCGGTGATCGTCGCGGTCGCCAACCGGACCTGGGACAAGAAGGGGGATCCGTCATGAGTATCGCCGGTTGGATCATCATGCTGGCCGCCTGCGGCGGCATCACCGGGCTGCTGGCCTGGTGCATTTTCAAGGTTGTCTCGACACCGGGGGCCAGCGAGCATATCCACGCCCAGACCGACATAGACCCCGGCGACCAGGACTGACCGGCGGGATGCGGCCCGACCGAGCATGTGGCCCCGCTCGAAACAGGGTATAGGCGCTTCCGTTCATGACCCGGCCCTTGGCGGTGACTGCAAGGCCGAGGGTGATCATGGACGAGCCGCCTGTGGCGGCGCGGAACGCGGGAGGGGCCTCCCCAGTCTACCGCACCTTGCGGGCCTCGATCAGGCGGTACCAGTCCTCGCGGGTGTACGGGATGTCCAGCGCCTTGACGGACTCCTCGATCCGCTGCGGATTCATGCTGCCGAGCACCGGCAGGATGCCCGCCGGATGCTTCAGGATCCAGGCCAGGATCAGCGCGGCCTTGTCGCAGCCGTACTTCTCCGCCTGCGCTGCGACTTCCCGGTCCACCGCCGCCTGCGTGACCTCGCCGAAGGTGTTGTCCCAGGCCGGGTACGCCACCCCGCCGAGCGGGCACCAGGACTGCGCCGTGATCCGCTCGCGCATGCACTGGTCAAATACGCCATCCTCCATCGGCGCAATCCGGTGAATATTGAACTCCACCTGGTTCATCACGATCGGCTGCCGGCAGATCGCCTGCAGCAGGGCCACCTGGCTGACGCTGAAATTGCTCACCCCGAAATGCCGGACCTTGCCCTGGGCCAGCAGTTGATCGAAGGCCGCGGCCACCTCCTGAGGGTCGCAGAGGTAATCCGGACGGTGCAGCAGCAGGATATCCAGCGTCTCGATGCCCAGCCGGTGCAGCGACCCCTCCACGGAGGCCAGGATATGTTCCCGCGAGAAGTCAAACCGCCGCGGATCACCGGGATGCGGGGAGTCCGCGCCACGGATGCCGCATTTGCTGGTAATGAGAATCCGGTCGCGCAGGCCGGGATCCTCCCGCAACGCCTGGGAGAAAATGCGCTCGCATTCGCCGCCCCCGCCATAGATGTCGGCGTGATCAAAGTGATTGATCCCGCAGGCCGCGGCCGCATGCACCGCCGCCAGGCTGCGCCGCCGCGCCTCGGCACTGCCGTCGCCCTTCATCCGCATGGCACCATGCACCAGCCGGCTGCTCTTCAGGTCGCTCGTTCCGATACTCACCATCTGCATCATGGGAAAACTCCTTGTTGAGGCTCCATCATTTCGTCGCGGGCAGCCGCTCCAGGATCGCCGCCTTGAGCCGGTCCAGCCCGTCCCCGTCGCGCGCGCTGATGCAGACCGCCGCCGGCATCTGTTCCACCAGTGCCAGGCGGCGGGCCGGATCGGTCACGCAGTCCCACTTGTTCAGCACCGTCAGCGACGGCACCCGGTCGGCTCCGATTTCACGCAGCGTCCCGGCCACCACCGCCAGATGGTCCCCGATGTGCGGATGCCCCGCATCCACCACCGTCAGCAGCAGGTCTGATTCCGCCGCCACATCCAGCGTCGAGCGGAACGAGGCCACCAGGGAGTGTGGCAGGTTGCGGATGAAGCCGACCGTGTCCGACAGCAGGACCTGCCGGTTTTCGGCCAGGTACACCTGCCGGGTCTTGGTGTCCAGCGTCGCGAAGAGCCGGTCGTCCACATACGCGTCCGCCCCTGCGAGCGCATTCAGCAGCGTGCTTTTGCCGGCATTCGTGTAACCGACCAGGCTGACCATCGGCCATTGGTGCCGTCCGCGAGTCCGGGAGCGCTGGCCGCGAATCGCCTCCAGCTTGACCTTCAGGTCCTTGATCCGCTTGCGCATCGGCGCGTTGCGCAGCTGCAAGGGGCTCTCGCCCGGACCGCGCATGCCGATGCCCCCCTGGAAGCGCTGCTGCTTTTCCGATACCGGGATGCGCTTGACCAGGTATTCAAGCTGCGCCAGCTCCACCTGCGTCTGCGATTCGGAGGAACTGGCCCGCCGCGCGAAAATCTGCAGGATCAGCTCGGTGCGGTCTATCACCCGGATGCCGAGCGACAGGTCCAGGTTGTTCACCTGGACCGCCGTCAGGTCATTGTCCACGATCACCACGTTGGCCGCCGCATGGCGGCAGGCAAGCTGGATCTCCTCCAGCTTGCCCTCGCCGACCAGGAATGCCGTGGTCGGACGGGCGCGGCGCTGCGTGATCACCCCGACGACCGTCACGCCCGCCGTGTCGGCCAGCCGCTCGAGCTCGTGAACGGACTCTTCCGCCTCCTCTCGCCGCTGCTGCGGCGGCGAGACCTGGATCAGCATGGCGCGCTCCTGCAATTCCTGCGCCGGACAGATACTCTGTTTCAAAGCAACCCCCTTTCACACGCCCATTCCGCGCCCTCGCCGCCCGCGCCCCGGTGCCGCTGCCGGTGCGTCTCGCGCCTGAGCATCTTGCGGGTCTTCACGTCCGGCATCTTGCTCCACAGCGCATAGGCCTCCGCCAGCGCCGCATTGCCCGGCCCCCGGCAGCACCGCTCCCCGCGCCACTGCCCGCGCGGATACGCGAACAGCCAGCAGTGGTCGCCCCGATTCAGGGAACAGCCATGACATTTCCGGACCGGTTTCTCGTGATATCGCATCGGATTCTCCCGCCCTCCTCGC
>CAZGBW010000010.1:0-19361 GCA_964523995.1 uncultured Victivallales bacterium
CGACTTTTGCCTGAACACCCTTGAATTCACGCACCATCGCCCGATTGCTCAACGTGCCCGCCAGAATATCAATCGCCTCGATCATACCAACGCCAGATGCCTGCAGAATCGAGAATATGCTGGCGAAACGCGACAAGGCCGACTTCGTCATCACCGACCCCACATAGGGAATCTGAAGAACCAGCCGGTCCATCCAATAGCGCCCGGTATCCGTACGACGAAGGATAATGATTCCCGCAATGGCCAGCACCAGGGCGATCAGCAGTACGATCCACTCATCCCGCAGGAAGTTGCTCATCGCAATGCAAATCCGTGTCGGCAGCGGCAGCTCGATCTTGGCCTTCAGGTAAACGGCTGCAAAGCGCGGCACGACGGTCGTCAGCAGAACCCCCATCGAGCTGACCAGCACCACCAGGACCATGATCGGATACTGCATGACCGAACGGATCTCCGAACGGACCTTGTGCTCATGGCTGATCACATAGATCAGCCGCTGCAGCACCTGCGGCAGATTACCGCTAGCCTCACCCGCCGCCACCATGTTCCTGTAGAGCGGCGGAAACACTTTCGGATGACGTCGCACGGCTGCATTCAGGGGGGCTCCCCCCCGGATATCCGCCGCCATGGCGGCACAAACCGCCTTGAGCCTGCTGTTCTCGGCCTCGCTCTCGAGAATCTCCACCGAACGAAGAATGGGAACGCCCGCCCGCATCATCGTGGCCAGCTGCGTGGTGAACAAAATCAGTTCCTCGTCGCTGACCTTTCCGACCCCGCCACCACGTCCGGAGTGCTTAATCTTCACCGCCTTGAGCTTGACCGGCGTCATCCCTTTCGCCGCCAGCCGCTCGACGGCCTGATCGGCAGTCGGTGCCTCGATCGCGTCCGTAACCATGCGGCCCGCCCCGTCAATCGCCTTATATTGGTAAGTTGCCATATCTACCGTCTTAAATGCTCGCCACCGCCATCGCCTCTTCCGCCGAGGTTATTCCAAGTCTCATTTTTTCAGCCGCCGCGTCCTTGAGCGTTCTCCAGGCACCCCCTGCCATGGCCGCACGGTTGATCTCCAGGGTCGTCACCCGCCTCGCAATCATTTCCCGTATCTCGTCATCCACAACCAAGACTTCAAAAATCCCGGTGCGTCCACGGTATCCGGTATGCTGGCAGCGGCTGCAGCCGACAGCCTTCTTTAAAACCAGACCGCCATCGAGCGGCAACTTCCAGTAGTCCAGGGCCTCGGGCGACGGCGTGTACGTCACAGCGCAGACCTCGCAAACACGGCGGACCAGGCGCTGCGCGAAACAAACCAGCAGCACCGACGAAACCAGAAACGGCTCGACACCCATATCAATCAGACGCGTGATCGCCCCGGCAGCATCATTTGTATGTACTGTACTCAATACCCGATGCCCTGTCAAGGCCGCTTGCGTCGCCACATGCGCGGTCTCCGCATCGCGAATCTCCCCCACCATGATAATATCGGGGTCCTGCCGAAGAATCGCACGCAGCCCGGAGGCGAAGGTCATCCCCGCCCGCGTGTTCAGCTGCACCTGGCGAATCTTCGGAATTCGGTATTCAACAGGATCCTCCACCGTGATAATGTTGATATCCGGCCGGCTCAGCTCCTTAAGGACCGCATAGAGCGAGGTGGACTTACCACTACCGGTCGGGCCCGTACTGAGGATCATGCCATAGGGCCTCTGGATGGCCACCTCGATCCGCTTCAGCTCCCCTTCCCCCATTCCCAGATCGTGGAGCGAGTAGGTTGATGCACTCATATCCAGCAGCCGCAGCACCAGATTCTCGCCATGCGTCGTCGGTATCGTTGAAACGCGCACATTGATCTCGCGATTATCCAGCATCACCGTGAAGCGGCCATCCTGGGGGATCCTCGACACCGAAATATCGAGCTGCGAGAGAATCTTGATCCGTGAAACAATCGAGAGATGCAACCCCTTGGGTGGTGCGGGCACCTCCCGCAGTTTGCCGTCAATCCGGAACCGGAGCTGAATATAGTCCGCTTCGGGGCTGATGTGAATATCACTGGCCCCCTCGCGCACCGCCTGGGCGACAATCCAGCTCACCATCCGCACGGCAGGAGCCCCCTCTGCCATGTTCATCAGCTGACCGACATCCATCTCCTCGACTTCGTTGCCGATCTCCTCTGCTTTCCCCCCGGTCGTCTCGATATTGCCCTGCAACACGCTGCCGAGCCCCGCAAAGCTGCCATACATGCTGTTGGTGAGCTGGTTGATCTCACGGTCCGTGCACAGCACGGGAACCACTTCGAGCTGGGTCATCTGCTCGACCGTATCGAAGGCATTGATATCCGTCGGGTCACTCATGCCGAGATTGAGCGAGGAACCCTCGCGACTCAGCGGCACGACACTGTGGCGCTGAGCAACCTCGATCGGCAGCAACGTAGCCAACTCTATGCTGATCGGATACTTCTCGGGCACATACCGCGGTACGTTCAGCTGGCGGCTTAGCAGATCAACCAGCTGATCCTCGCGCACAAGACCGCGACTGCACAGATACTCCCCCAGCCGCATCCCCCGGGCATCCTCCCGGTTGATCGCCAGATCGATCTGAGCCTGCGTCAGCAGTCCCGCATCCACCAGCATCTTGCCCAGTTTCGGCTTTTTCATACCGCGATCCCAGCCCGCGCGAAGGCTTCACTAGAGAATAGTCGGCGTAATGAATATGATGGTCTCATCGAAGCGGCCCGATGTGGATTTACTCTTGAAAAGGTAACCCAGCAACGGAATATGCATCAAGAAGGGAACTCCTGTCGTTGACTCACTGCTGCTCTCGATGGAAAACCCGCCGATCATCGTGGTCTCGCCATCGGCCAGAAACACCGTGGTCTGCGCACTCTTCGTGCTGACCGGAAACTCGTTGTTTGTCTGCGGTTTCGTTTCATCAAAAGAATCCTTGTTCGACGAGATCTTGACGCGAAGCTTGCGTCCGTCCACCACATGCGGGGTCACTTCCAGCCGGAGAACCGCCTTCTTCCACTCAAGCGTCCCCTCCTGAACGGTTCCAGATCCCGTGGAAACACGGTAAGCACGCTCTTCACCGCTCTCGATGAGCGCCATCTCATTGTCCAGCGTGGTCACGGTCGGACTCGCCTGAATGTTGATTCGGCCCTGCCGCTGCAACGCCGTGAGCTGAAGATTCAGCAATTCATTCATACCCACGCGGTCCGCAACCAAACCCAGCGAGAATCCAGCCGAGGCCTTGGTGCTATCCGAAGCGAACTGCGCTGGGAAATCGGAGGCGAAGCCACCTGCCGTCGCTGATCCGGAACTAGCCGTAATCATCCGCCCGTCGCTCAAGCGGGCGGAACGCCCGCCCCACTGCAGACCAAGCTGCCTCGCCGTGTCGCGGCCGGCCTCGACAATCTTGGCTTCGATCTGAACGAGTGGTTGCGGACGGTCAAGCTTTGCAACAAGCTGCATCGCCTTTTCCACATCATCCCGGCTGGCATGCACAATAATCGCATTCGCCTCGTTATTCACCGAAACCGTCGCCTTGCGCCGCAGCAAGGAGGCATCCGCCCCTGGCTCCGCACCGGAGGATAACATCTGGGTTATCATTTTCCCGACGCTTTCCGCGACCAGATAGCGCAGCGAAATCACCTGCATGACCATCGGCTCCACACGCCGCAAATCCTCACGTACGCTTTCGCGATCCCGCAGTATCGTCTCCATTTCCAACTCACTCCGGACATCTTCAATCGTCATCACCCGCAGAACATCGCCCTGCCATACGTATGTCAGCCCCGCAGAGGTCACGATGCTGCGAAACGCCTGATCCCAGGGAATTCCGCGAAAAGAGAATCCAACCGTTCCCTTCACACTCGGACTGATCAGCATGTTCACATCCGCCATCTTAGCCATCAGCCGCAGTAGCACCACAACATCCACCGTATCGGCAAGGTTGAGATCGGCTATCGTCATCGTCGGCAGCGCGCGCTCCACCGGGGCGGCAACCGGTTCGACCGTCGCGACGGATTCGGCTTCAACCGCCACCGGTACGGCGGATGTCGGAGCCATCAGCACCGGATCGCGCCGCAGCACATCCCCCGGAGCACCTTGCGCCTGCAACCCTGCCATCACCACCAGCAAAGAGACCCGCCCCACGGACCATCGCAATGTATTCACCTTCATCATTTACTCCTTCGTTAATCCCGGATTTTGAAATTGAATCACCAGCGGACGCCCACCCTCATGCACGGACTTCAGAACGACCTGACCCGGTGCGATGGAGTCAACCACGCGGTTCCCATCCTCCAGCATATCGTTGAGCCGGTACTCCCGTCCATTCACCACCGCGAAACAAGACGCCCCCACCTGAACAAACCCGCTATAGACATAAGCAGGCGGCTCATCGGCGTCCTTGACGCGGACCGTGCCGGCGTCGCCACCAAAGAACGCCCCGTTCCATTCGGAACCCGCCGCATCCAGCACGCTCCGTGCACCCGCCGTCAGCCGGGCGGTGGTGAGCTGCGCCCTGCACTGCACCGCGACGGATTTCACATCCGAAACCGGAAGTTCCTCCGTACGGTGCCCGGATCCCGTCCCCGACCGCCGTCCCTGCAGGAAAGACACACCTGCCCACACAACGGCAACCCCCGTCAACACTACGATCACTTTTTCGCGTAAAGTCATGATATTCTCCAACAGGAGAGCAACTCCCGCCTACGCCCCGTCATTCCAACGCCAACTTCAGTTCAACCGTCATCGCATCAAGCGCATCGCTCCGCTCGACCAGCACCCGAACCACCGAATCAAAAGCGGGAAGCCGGATCGCATCCGCCAGGAATGGCCCCAGTTTCCCGTAGAGCCCGCTCAGCGGCAGAACCACCTGAAGGGCACGAGCCCCCTCTTCCGTCTGTGCCTGCACGAGGACCTGGCCCAGTTCCATTCCATGCCCCTTAGCCATTTTCCCGAATAATTCCTGTACGGCCAGAACAGCCTCTTCGTCAAGCGGCTTAAGTTCCGGAACCGCCAGCGATGGCCAGTCCTTGACATGATCCGCATCGCGCAGCTCGACATAAAGCGGGTAAAGGGTCTTCTGTACAGCAAGCTGCCGACCGGCCTGCTCCAGCCCACGCGCCAGCCGGATGCGTTCCCGTATCGGCAAAACCAGACCCAATACCCCCACCAGGATAAACGCCCCTAACGCTGCTGGAAGAACCAGCCGCATCCCGGGAAGACGCATCCCTATTCCCTGACCGCTCATGGTTTCGCCTCCTTTACCGGGACTGGAGTCGGCTTTGGCTCATCCTCAGCCAATGCTTTATCCACATCCAGTTCAATTTCAAAAAGCAGCACCGCTTCCCCACCCCCTTCGCCTTCGGAAGTACTGACGACCACGGCTCGGGAGAACAGGGGTGAAGCCTCCAGGCGCAGTACATAGGCAACCAGGGTTGACCGCTGAATGTCCTGCGGACCCCGAACCACCCCCTTCAGGTGCAACACCCCGTCGCGCGACCCCTTGGCAGAACGGTTCTTGGATTTACCTTTCCCCGCCGCCTCCCCGGACGCAGTTGGCGAGAATAGCGCCTCAATCGAGGTTACCCGAATCGACTCCGCCGTCAGCGTCTCCAGCGTCTGCAGCACAGCCGGGGCAACCCAGCGCCGAGCCAGGCCCTTCAACGCCATTCCCTCCTTCACGTTGGAGGCGGTCATGGATTGGATCACCGTGGAATCAACAAGAGGAACGTATGCCGCCAGGTGAGACTGTTCCACCTTAAGCCGGCGAGCAAGTTTCAGGTTGCCGTGCTCCAAGACTCCCCGCCCCAGGTGCAACAGCGCCGCCACCAACCCCAGCAACAGCACCATCAGGACACTGAACCATGAACGACGAGCGATCTGCTCCCGTCGAACGTAGTTACAGAGCAGATTCGGCGTTTTTTCCAACTGCGAAAGCGAAGCGCCGGCAGCCATCCCCGTCAGCCCACGGTCATCATCAGCCGTCCATTGGCCGTCAGCCCGCTCCGAAGTCAGCACCGGCAGAACCTCGACACCCAACCGCTCTCCCATCTCCCGAACCAGCGGTTCAAGCCCCGCCAGAGGCCCCATCACATGCAGTCCCAGCACGACCTCGGTCGGATGCTCACTCATATAGGCACTCAGCGTGCGCTCAATCTGCTGAATAAGCCGATCGAAAACCTCGCGGATACCGGTCGCCGCCGCGTCATCCGCCGAATCCGCGCCGAACACCGCTTTCACCCGCCGATACGCATCCGCTGGCGAACAGGATGGATCGCGGTCCCGAATCGCACCCAGAATCGCGCTCATTCCCGTCTTGAATACCCGGCTCGACTGCACCTTGCCACCGTTGACAATAATGATCGTCGAGGCGTCATCGGCAGCAAAAAGACACAGTCGGACACCGGAACGCCCTTCACCGGACTGAAGAACAGCACGCATGGCAAAGGCGGGTATAACCAGCCCTGCCAGGCCAACATCGGCTTTTCGAAACAACGCCGCCATCGAGTCCGCCTCCTCGCGCAGCGCCGTATAGGCCGTCACATGGGTCTTCACGTCGTTTCCACTGCCCGATTCGCACTCAACCTCGTAGTCAAACAGCGTCTGCACGGGGTCGAATGGCAGATCCTTGCGGAATGTCCAGTAGACCATGTCACCCGTCGCCTTATTCCGCGGTACCGGCAATGACAGATATCGCACCTGAAGACTTGGCAGACAGCCAACCGCCCAAACCGGAGCACGGCGCAGTTGCGACGAGAATCCCGTCAGGGTCTGCCGCAAAAAAGCAGGAAAATCATCCGATGAAAGCGAAACACCGGGGGGATATACCTTGCTGGCGCAACGAAGCACCCGGCCACCCTGGCTTTCGGCCATCCGTATTCCATCCGCCTCCAGCGAAACGCCGATCCCCGTCCGGCTCATTGGTTCCAAGATACCTTTAGACATCTGACCCTCCGTCTGCGCTATCGCCCATCCAGCGCTTCATCCATCTGCTTCACCACCACCGCTCCAGCCTGTTCCTCAAATCGGACACCTTCATCGTGCAGTCCCGCGTCCCGGCGCTGCCGTGCCAGCGCCCGCAGAACCGCCAACGCGAGCGGCGTCTGCTCCTGGCGGTTCTTCTTCAGCAGGGCCAACGCCTCATCCAACCGATCGCCAGCCTCCGCTGTTCGCCCCTGGTTCAGCAACAGCAGTCCGTAATTATGCAGGGGAACCGCCCGATCGGATGAAAGCCGGTCTTTCTGAGACTCGTAGATCCGGATTGCCCGGCGGTAAAGGGACTCGGCCTCCTCAACCTGTCCTTGCACCGCCAGTGACATCGCCCATGAGTTGAGCACCGCAGCCATGCGTGGATGCGTGGCCCCTGCCGCTTTTCCAAAAACCATCGCCGCTTCCCGGAAACGCTCGGCGGCATCCGGTTTCCCCTGCGCCAGCAGAATCTCTCCGAGATTCTGAAGCAGTGTACCACGGGCCGGATGCATCGGGTCTTGCTTCCGATCCGCAATCGCCAAAGCCCGCTCGAACAACAGACGGGACTCCTCAATCCGGCCATCCAACGCCATCACCATCCCGGCATCGTTCAGCGACGAAACCAATTCCTGCGAATTCGGGTCGCTCAACCGCTCGCGGATCGCCCGACCGTCCCGCAGGAGATCAGCCTCCCGCCTCTTTTCCTCACTCAGATCCAGAGCCTCCTGCAAGTTGTCGGCACGCGCCTCCAGTTCGCGTAGCAGCCGCGAGAGCGTATCCACCTGCGCACGCAGAGCCGCACCATCATCCGGAACAACCGGTGCCGGATCCGCCGCCACAACCCCTGCACCCATGACACCGAGAACAACGGCAAACACAACAACCAACACCCATCCACCCGGCAGCCGGAACGCCAAGCCCTGCCTGGATCCCTTATCTCGCATACTCATATGTATCGCCCCGCCTTTCCCCTGCCGCTGCGCGCGCGCCCCTCCGTCATTTCGCCGCTTCCAGCATTCTCTCAAGCTCCACGGTACGCGTCGATCGCTCCATCGCCGTCTTCCGTTCAATCGTGCCGGAACGAACCAGCTGGCAGAGGGATTCGTTCATCGTCGACATCCCCTCATCCCGACTGGTCTGGATCACCGAATACATCTGCTGGACCTGCCGCTCCCGTATCAGATTGCGAATCGCCGTATTCGCAAGCATCACCTCGTAAGCCAGCACCCGCCGCCGATGGTCCGCCGTCATCAGGAGGACCTGGGAAACGACTCCGGTCAGCACCATGGATAGCTGCGTGTAAATCTGCTGCTGGTGCGCCGCCGGGAAGGAGTCCACGATTCGCGAGATCGCCTGTACCGTGTCCTGTGTGTGCAACGTCCCCAACACCAGATGCCCGGTCTCGGCAAGTGTCAGCGCAAGCTGCATTGTCTCCATATCGCGCATCTCACCAACCATGATCACATCCGGCGACTGCCGGAAGACATCCCGGAGCGCCGCCGCGAAGGAGGGTGCATCCTCGTAAATCTCCCGCTGCTCCACTGTGCTCTGCCGGTGATGATGCAGGTACTCGATCGGATCTTCAAGACAAATCACATGCGCATGCCGATGCTCGTTGATGTAATCAATCATGGAGGCCAGGCTCGTGGACTTCCCGCTGCCTGCGGCCCCCGTCACAAGGACAAGACCGTGAGGGCGCATGGAGAAACGACGGAATACCTCCACCGGCAGACCGAGTTCCTCAAAAGACGGAACGACAAATGGAATATAACGAGCCGCCAGCGCATACGAGCCTCGCTGACGATACACATTGAAACGGAAACGGCTGAGCCCCGAGAAACCCTTTGAGAAATCCAGGCTCGAGCGTTCTTCCATCAACGCCTTCTGCGACTCCGTCAGGACCGACATGCAGATGGCCTCCGAATCCGCCGGCAGCAGCGCAACGCTGCCCAATGGCTGCAAGTCCCCGAGAATCCGCAACTGCGGAGGTGTGCCGACCGTGATAATCAGGTCGGAAGCCCCCTTGGCACAAACCTGGTCTAAAAGCTGTTCAATCGTCCAGATAGCACACCCCCCCCTCACCCGCCACCTCAACGCGTTCGCGAAAGGGAACAGAGAAGACATTACCCTTACGATGCAATGAGTGTAACGATGCCATTCATCCGTTGCAATAGAAAATTTCCATAAAATTGTCCATTGCATCCGGAGTGCGGAACTCGTAGCTTGTCCTAACGGGGAGAAGCAATGCGTAGAATACTGATACCGCTCGCGGATGGCGTCGAAGAGATGGAGGCCGTCATTGTCACCGACGTCCTGCGGCGGGCACACTGTTCCGTCACCACGGCCTCGGTCGGGCGCGACCTGACCGTTACCGCCTCGCGCGGCGTCAGGCTGCTCGCGGATTGCCTTTGGAGAGATATCGGCAGTCTCGACCCGTACATCGGCATCGTCATTCCAGGCGGGGCCGGGGGCACTCAGGCATTATGCGCCAGCGAGGACGTGCTCCGGGTGCTACAGGCGTTCAACAGCAGCGGGAAACACATCGGCGCCATCTGCGCCGGACCGCTCGTGCTGCAAGCCGCCGGACTTCTCGCCGGTCGCCGCTTCACCTGCTACCCCGGCGTGGAAAAGGAAATCCAGGATGCCATTCACTGCAGCGGGAATGTTGTCTGCGACCGCAACTTGATCACAAGCCGCGGTCCGGGGACCGCCTTCGAATTCGCACTCGCGCTGATCAGCGCGATGAGTGGCGACGACCATATCGCCACCACCCTGCGCCGGCAACTGGTGCTACTCGCGTGATTTGGACCGCGCCTCGTTCACCACCATCTTGCGGCCCATCACTTCCTTGGCATTCATGGCCTTGACCGCCTTGTCGGCACCATTCTGCTCGGCCATCTCGACAAATCCGTACCCCTTGGAACGGTCGTTGAACTTGTTCTTGATCACCCTCACGGAAAGCACGCCTCCAAATGCGGAGAAGGTCTTTTCAAGCTCCGCCTCGGTCATGTCATACGACAGATTTCCCACGTATAGCTCGATTCCCTCGCCCGTGTACTCGCCCCCGCCAGCCGCCGACGGAGGAGCCACGCGCCGACTGCGGCAACCGCAGCGGGAAAAGCGTCCTGCCGCAAAACCGATGATCAAACCACCCGCCCCAGCCAGCGCTGCCGCTGTTACCGAATCCAAGCACTCCGTAATCATACTGATCCTATTCTCCCTTTTTTTTGTTCAGACGCCGGGGGACACTCCATTTTCCGCCCGCCAGGTCATCTACTTCATCTGCAGGAAGCCTTCCAGCTTGCGGATCCGGGTTGGATGCCGGAGTTTTCGCAATGCCTTGGCCTCAATCTGACGAATACGTTCACGGGTAACCGCAAACTTCTTCCCCACCTCTTCCAAGGTCCGCGAATACCCGTCCGTCAGACCGAACCGGTAATCGAGAACCTGCCGCTCCCGCTCTGTCAACGTATCCAGCACATCCTTTAATCGGTCCTTCAGCATGCTGTACGCTGTCATCTCGGAAGGATTTTCAGCCGACTTATCCTCGATAAAATCGCCGAAATGAGCATCATCCCCATCGCCCACCGGACTTTGTAGTGAAATCGGCTGCTGCGCCATCTTGTAGACCGCGCGCACCCGCTCCACCGGCATGTCCATCTCTTCCGCCGCCTCCTCCGCCGTCGGCTCGCGTCCGAACTGCTGCACAAGCTTCTTCTGCACGCGCAGCAGCTTATTGATCGTCTCAATCATGTGCACGGGGATACGGATGGTCCGAGCCTGATCGGCAATCGCCCGCGTCGCGGCCTGCCGAATCCACCACGTGGCATAGGTGCTGAACTTGTACCCGCGGCGATACTCGAATTTCTCCACCGCCTTCATCAGCCCCGTGTTCCCCTCCTGGATCAGATCCAGGAACGAAAGACCGCGGTTCATGTACTTCTTGACGATGCTGATCACCAGGCGCAGGTTCGCCTCCACCATTTCCGTGCGCGCCTGCTGCCCCCTCTTCATCGCCGTCCGCAGGCCGTCCAGATACCCCAGGCAATCTTCCGACGGAATGCACAGCTCGTTCTGAAACAGAAGAATCACCTTGCGGCACTCTTTCAACGCCTCATCCCGACGACGGCTCTTTCGCTGCTTCTCCAGCTTCACAATCCCCGTCACCGCACTGCGGAAACGGGCATAATCCACCTCGGAATCACTCGCCAGCGACTCAACCACCTTCTGCTTGAAGTGCAGTTCTTCCAACGACGACGCCAGTTTATCACGAAGCTTCTCGCATATCGCCAGCTTGCTCTCACGCTCCGCCTTGGAGGTACGGCTCTTGACCGCTGTCGCAAAGGCCGTCTTCAGCTTCTGTTGCACTTTCAGGACATCGTTGCGCACTTTGGAGAGCATGCCCAGATAGTCGTCGCGGCTGTCGACAAACTTATCCACCACGACACGATCAAAGCGCTCCTTGCCATTCTCAAGACGGTCCGCCAGGCTCAGATAGCGGTCCGCCGTGCTGCAAAGCCGGTTGAACAGACGGCGTGCGGTGATCTCGGCATCTTCAATCCGCTTGCAGATATCCACTTCCTGCTCGCGCGTCAGCAGCGGAACCTGCCCCATCTGATGCAGGTACATCCGGATCGGATCATCAAAAAAGTCAAGCCGGCCCCCTTTGGCCACCTTCCCCTTCTTCTTCGTGATCTTGAACTTGTCAACATCCTGGGACTGGACAATATCAATGTCCATGCCCCGCAGAAGCTGCAGGTATGCTTCCAGCTCATCCGGATCAATCACACTGTCGGGAATCGCCTCATTGATATCCTCAAACGTCAGATATCCCTGATCCTCCGCCAGCGCAATCAACTCCTTTACCTTCTGGTTGCGGCTCTCGCGCTGGTCCTTTTCGCCGGCACTGCGCGAAGCCCTTTCCTTTTCTGCATGGATCTCCGCCTCGATATCCGCCTGCCGCACACTGTCCGAGTTGAAGAGCTGCTGAGCCCGCTCCTCATCCGTCAGCAATTCCTCGATCGAAGGCTCCTGTTCGGGTTCCGCAAACCGCTCGGAGAACTTCCCAGGCAGTTCATCGCCTTCAAAATCAGCACCGCTCTCCTCCTCCTCGGCGGTATCGCCCCCCTCCTCCGCAACCCCTTCTTCAGTGCCATGCCGAGGTACGGCCCGGTGGCGCCCAATCGCCCGGTCATCCATCACGAGATCATCATCGTCGCCATCCTCTGCCCCCGTGGATGCCATGCCTCGGGCAGCCTTCGGTGCCGAGGTTTTCAGGGGCAACGGCGGATGGCGCTCACTACCGGGCTTCACGCGGATAGTCTCCTCCGCATGTACGGCCACCGGTTTCACCGGCACCTTGCGTGTGGCAGCAGGAAGCACCTTCGGCTTGGGCTCACTGGCAGAGATCTTCTTGTTCGGAGCTGTTTTCACAGGCGGCTTGGAAGCCTTCTTCAGCCCCGGCTCCGAGGCACCACTCTTTGGCTTCGGCGCCTTTTGATCACGCTTGCTCACCGGAACGCCGCGGTTAAGCTTCGCATCCGCCTTATTCCCTGCTTTCACCTTTACCATAGAAAAATGCGCTCCAACTCAATCACGACTGCCGGTTCATGAGACAATTATAGATGGGGGGCGTTGTAAACACCCTGAAAAAGAATAGCAAGCATAATCGAAAACTTATTTTAGGGGAAGCTGCTGGCGAATGTCCTCGATTCGAGCCGTCAAGAGCGCATCCCCGGCGGACTCGGCCTGCCCGTGGGCCTGCGTCAGCACAGTCGCCGCCTCGTCCGTGAGGTCTCGTGCCGCCAGGCTGACGGCCGCCCGAAGGTAATGCGTGGCCGCAGAATTCGACATCCCGAGCCGGCTGTACAAATCGCCAGCCCGGCAAAGGGCATCGGTCATGCCCGCATACGCGGTAGCCTCGCGAAAAGACTCAGCCTGGGCGGTAAACGCAGCTGCAGCCGCGGCCATATCACCGTCCAGGACCAGGATTTCGGCCCTCAATCCGCTCAGGACCGCCTCCAGTGCCGGCGATGGCTCGGCTTGCTTCACGGCCTGGACCGCCTCCTGCAAGGCCGCTTTCGCGGCGTCCGAGTTTCCTGCCTCGGCATAAACAGCCGCCCGCAGTATACGGGCCTCCGCCTGCAGCGGCCGCTGGTCCCGCCCCCGAGTCCCCGACACCACGGATTCCGCCAGGGCCGCGGCGCGCTCGTAATCCCCCGCCCGCCGGGAAAGCTCGGCCTCCAGAAGCTGCTCTTCCGGCAGGACCGCCTCTGCGCCCCCCAACCGGCCTGCAAAACGGATTTCCTCCAGCAGGGCCGTTGCCTGCTTGACATCATCCCTGCCAAGCGCATACATCGCCAGATTGTATGCATGACGCCGGATTCGCACCGCATTATCCGCAGTCCGCGCTGCGGCCAGTTCCTCCTGAAGCCCCGCCTCGTCCCCCCTCTCGCTGCGCCACCCCAGCGACGAGGGCAGCAGCGGCAGCCGCTCCGGTTCCACCTCCACATACTTGCGTAGCAACCAGTGCCTCTGCACCCCCCGGATCAGTCGCCGTGTCTCGGACAGCGTTTTTGTCAATTCCCCCTGCACCTTCACCGCCTCGCCCGCCAGCAACGGCACATCATTACTCATCAGACCAACCGCCTGCGCACTCAGGGTTCCCGCATTCGCCAGGACCTGGGCCACCTCGTTGCTCATCATGGACTCCACCTGGCCCACCGTCGTTTTCGCATGCAGCGTGATCTGCTCGACATGGGAAACCATCGCCTTGATATCGTCACGAAGCTGCTGATCCCCCACCGCCGCCCCCGCAACCCCCTGGCCCTTGTCAACCTGGTCCAGGATGCTCGCCACACTGGTGATAATGGCTTCCACCTTTTCAAGAATCGGCAGCATGTTCGTCTGGACATCGGTAAGCATCCGCTGCGCCATTTCCAGAAGCTCCTCGTCCTTGATGCAGGCAATCGAGGCCCCATCCAGGATCACAGCGCCCTGTCCGCGCGCAATGTCCACATAGGAGTCCCCCGCCACTCCGAACTTCTTCTTGATCTTGGCTACGGAATCGACCGTGATGAACGGACGGAACCGGTCCTTCAGTACAAAAGTGACTCCCATCAATCCATCCGGTGTCGGCAGGACCGGGCCAACCCGCCCGGCCACCGTGTTGCGAACCATCACCGGAGCTCCCTCCTGTAACCCGAAAGACCCCTCCGCCGTGTCGAAAACAACATTCAGCGTGAAACGCTGCTCAAACCACCCTTGGGATTTGCCCGTGAAAACGATTCCCAGTACAAACAGCACCACGGCACCAATCACAAAAACGCCGGCAATCTCGTTAGCGTGTCGGAATTTAAACTCCCGGTTCATCTGACTCCCTCCATCCTGCGCGGCATCCACCGCTCATCTTTGATTTCATACTGATCCGCACTTTTCATGAACGGATGGCGCCACACCTCGTCACGGTCTGAGACCCATACCACGCACGTCCCCTCCGACCGTGCCTTTTCCACCAGTGCCATGCAGGCGTCACAGGCACCGGTGAACGCATCCCGCTCGGGGAACACCAAAACCACGAGCGTCGGCGTTCCCATGAACGCACGAACCCACTCCAACACTCTCAATTCCCGCGGGCGTACCCGGTCCGGGCGGCCCTCCGGAATCCCCGACAGCCCGGCGATTCCACTGAGCCGCTCCGCCTCCGCACCGATCTCCTCCTCGGAACGCGTGGTGTGATGCCGTTCGCGCAGCATGATGTTCTGCCGCACAGTCAGGCTGGTGATCCAGCTCATCTCCTCTAGGACACACCCGATCGTCCCGCGGGCCGCCGCCTGGTCAAAGGCATCCATCCCCTGCCAATCGCGCCCCCCGAAAAACACCGCCCCTGACGTCGGTGCCAACAGGCCGGCCGCCAGATCCGCAATCGGAACATGCTCGCTGTCGCGGTCAATGTGAAGCCCCACCAACCCGCCCGCCTGAAGGGTGAACGACGCCTCACCGAACGACGCATAGGCCTCGATCGGCGACCGGTACGCCACCTCCTCAAACCGCAGCACGGACTGATCCTCTGTCATAAACACTCCTCAAATAGCAGCCAGCAGCGAGATCACGGCCGAAATCACCAGCAGCGAAGCAATCGAACGGACCACCGCATGCGTCGCCGCCTGCGGCACCTCTGTCGCCAGTCCCTTGATCGAAAGACCCTCCACACAGCAAATCACCCCGGTCACCATACCGGGTAGCACCGTCTTGGCCAGCAAGCTGAGAATATCACCAACTCGGATCGGCTTGAGTACACTCTCGATGAACGCGACTCCATCACGCGTCCCGGATTCCAGTGTCAATCCGAATAAGAACCCGACCGCCAGGGCAAAGGCAATAAAGAAAATCGTCAGGCAAAGCGTCGAAACCGCCATACCGATGACTCGCGAGATGACGAGGTAGATCATCGGATCAATGCCCTGGATATCCAGGGCACGCACCTGGCTATTGACGCGCATCGTCGCCAGTTCCGCCACAATCGCCGTACCACTGCGCGCGATGACCAGGAAATTCACCAGCAGCGGAGCCGCCTCGCGGAAAATCACCGCGATCAGGAGCGTGCCAAGCATATCCGACTGCCCGAAACGCGCCAGCCACATCTGCCCCTGGGCCACCACCGACACACCAACCGCCGCCGCGATCAGCAGCGTCAGCCCAAGCGCGTCGAAGCCGGTGAACAGGATTTGCTTGCCGATCTGTTCACGCACGGTCCGGGGCCAGGCCGCGCGCGTTGCCATCAAACGCAGGGCCGCCCAGAGTACGGCCGCCGTAAGGCAGGCCGACCGCGCACGCTCAATAAATCCAGATCCCGCTCTCGTTACCAGCCACATGGACCGCTGCCCCCCCGCCACCTTCATACCCTAGACTCACACCCGCACCACCGCCCGACGGCCATCATGCACGGCAGAGGCCGTAAACCCGCGCTGCGTCAGCAGGAAGGCAGCCAGAGCGCTGTTCCCGTCCTCTTTCCCGCAGCAAAGATAGTGCCGGGCCGGGTCCAGTTCCGAGAGTCGCTCCCTCAGCCGTTCCAGCTCCACCACAAGCGCCTCCGCCCCCATCCCCATTCCACGAGGACGCGTCTTCGCGGACCCCGTCCAAAGCCACGCCGCCGGTGGTTTGACCTCAGCCACATCCGGCGTCAACCACTGCACACCCCGCTCCGAGATCAGGCGCGCGAAATCCGCACGCCGGATCTCCAGGATAATCCCATCCGTCAACATCGTGGCCGTGACATTGCGGCTTTCCGCCCCCAGCAACGCCTCCTCCCCCAGCCCGCTGGGCTCTGTCAGAACCGCCAGCGAACGGGCAACCCGGCCGCCGTCGCGCAATCGTGTCACCTCGGCGCGCCCCGCCGCCAGTAATACGAACCGGTCACTGCGGACCCCCTGCCGAAGGATCATGTCCCCCTGCCGCACCGGACGCACCTGCATCTGTTCAAGCATCGCCTGCACCAAGGTCAACTCCGCATTGCAGAACAATTCGGTTTTCCGAACAGCCGCAACCAGCTCGGCGCTACCCACGCCGGTATCCGCAAGCGTCATCGTGCGCAAAGGGGTGAACGGACTGCGCAGCAGCCTTCTCAACGCTGGCCATATCTTCGTAATCATGCCGGTAACTTTGGCCAAACCCCCTCGACATGTCAAGCTCACGGCATCGACGGAAAAACACTGGCACCGGAGCACCCCGTCTGTTAAGGTGCCACCATGAAAATTGCACTGAATGGACACCGACGCGATGAAGTACAGTCCGGCCCGGCCGCCCGATTGAAGGCTCTTGAACACGACCTCGCCGCCGCAAAGCGGGGCGACTGGGAATCGAGGCACCGCGTGGAACGCTCCCTGATGCCTCTCCTCACCACGCTTGCCAGGAAACGGTCAGCGGATAACGCCGACATCAACCGGATGATCGAGTGCGGCAAGGAAGCCATTTCCGTGGCCATCCGTAAATTCAAACCCGGCACACACGGGGACCGGTTCCAGATGTTCGCCCTGCCGTTTATCGAAGCCCGCATGGATAAATCCGCGCATAAGGGATTTCTGGCCCGCCTCTTCGGCCGCTGATTTCCCGCGGAGGCCACCTTCCCTGTTCGGAGCACGACCGTGACTGATCATCCTCCATCCATCGAAATACCGGTGTCCGCCACCCCGGCTACGCTTGATCTTGGCGGGTTGTTCGGCAATCTCCCCGTCGAGGTGGATGTCGGCAGCGGCAAGGGCCGCTTTCTGCTCGCCCGCGCCGCCGCTCACCCCGGCGTCGGATTCCTTGGCATCGAACGCCAGCGCCGCCGTATTGATAAAGTCGCCACGAAAGCCACCCGCGCCGGTCTCGATAACATCCGGCTCCTCCACACCGAGATCCGCTTCGCCATCGAGACCATGATTCCCGATAACGCGGTCCGCACCTTCTACGTGTTCTTTCCCGACCCCTGGCCGAAGCGCAAGCACAACCCCCGGCGGCTGGTCAATGCGGATTTCCTGAGGCTGCTCCATCGAAAACTCCAACCCGGTGGCCATATCCACTTCGCCACCGACCACGAGGACTACTTCACCACCGTCGAACCCCTCTTTGGTCCTTCAGCTCATTTCACCCCCTGCTCCCCCTTCGTTCCCGGCCCGGATGAACAGACGGATTTCGAGCTTCTTTTCGCGACCGACGGCAAAATCGCCAACCGGCTTTCCCTTCAAAAACCGATCTCGTCATCGCCTCGCCCCCCAGGCGCGTGATCCCGTGATCCAGAAGGTCAGTCAACATGTCGCCCAAGGCCATCGCCAATGGGAAGCAGGCATACGGCGTAAGGGAAAGGCGCTTCCGGGTTTTCGGACTGGCGGAACCGCCTTCACGGTTGCATCACTGGGGGGAAGCCCCCGCCGTTCCACCGCCAGAAGCCAGTAACCACTCAACAAGGCCATGCAGGAGTGCAAATCCTCCAAGAAGGAGGAATGTAAAATAGAACACGGTCACCAGCAGTGTCATGTATCCCAGGATAATTGAGCGGCCATCCCGCTGTAGAATTCCGACCGCCAGGAAGAGGATTGCCAGCCCAGGAAGCGTATTGGAGAACGGGATCAACCCGAAGGGCGCCATGAGCAGCAACGCCCCGGCGACCAGCATCAACCCGTTGAACCGGGCCATCCCCAGCCCTTGTGTCAAGACGGGTATCGAGGGTCGGCTGACCCGTTCCAACCGGTGGACCCAGACCGTCCCCTTCTCCAACGCCAGGCGCAGCTTTGCAGACGGGAATTTCTTCTGCATCAGGCGCTCCGGCAACCAGGGGGGACGATTGGTCATGATTCCGATCCCGATAAGCAGGATGACGAGACCAAACACGGTACTGACACCGGGAATGGATACCGGCACCATGAACGGCAACGTGAGGAATATACAGAAGATCGTCATCCCCTCGCGACCAATCAGCTGGAGGACCTCCCGCAAGGTCACCGACTCCCCGGAAAGACGACCGATAACGAAGACGACTTTCTCGGCCAGCGTCTCGTCTATTTCCTCGAATCCGGACCCCATGGCATGTCCCTGTCCCGATGGCTTCATTGTCTTATCACTTCGTTTCATTCAATCCCTCTACGCAAGTCAGCTTAATAAGCGCATTGATCACGGGAATCCCATCCGTGAGGCAACCCTAGGCTCGACGCGGTATACGATCGCCGCTTGGCATATAACCGCAAGGAGGCATGCCGTGGCAATTACTTTTTTTATAGCGGACAAGTCGCACCGTCCCTACACGTCTGCGGCCCCTTCAACGAACCCTTAACCGCCACTTTTACTCGGATACCCTTAACCGGAACCGCTTATGCGATTGATTCTCGCTGACGCTCATAGCACCTTTCATCGTAACGACTCAGGTCACAGGGTTCAGGGGTTCAGGGTTGCAGGCCCCCCCCTGTCAGCGCCCCCCTACAAAAGCAGGTTGACCACTTTATGGCATTAGGTGGTGACGTCATAACAAGCGGCAATTTCTTGACATGCGCCGTTATAAGGGCAGAATGTGCCGCCGTCGCCATCAACCCGTCAACATTGGAGACCCCATGATCCGCACCAACGATAATTTCAAGAAGCTTCAGTCCTCCTACCTTTTTTCCGACATCGCCAAGCGCGTCGCCGCATTCCAGAAGAGCCGTCCGGATGTCAGCGTCATCAAGCTCGGCATCGGCGATGTGACGCGCCCCCTCCCCCTGGCCTGCATTGCAGCCATGCACAAGGCCGTGGATGAAATGGCGGAGGGGAAGACCTTCCGCGGTTACGGACCGGAACAGGGTTACGATTTCCTGCGCGCCGCGATTGCTGTCAATGACTTCCAAAGCCGGAATTCCGATATCCAGCCGGACGAGATTTTCGTCA
>CAZGBW010000011.1:0-13855 GCA_964523995.1 uncultured Victivallales bacterium
ATCGCGGCAAGCGGGCTGCTGCCGGCGTCCTGGTTCCGGGCGGCGTTGCCGGCGGAGGCCGACCGGGCACCAGGACCGGATTTCCCGATGCTGGAAATCGTCAGTCACTGCTGGCGGTATGCCCATATGCTGGCCTATCAGCTCAGTTCCGTGGTCAACTACCCGCCAACCCGGTTGAGTCTCATCGTCACCGTCTTTTATGCGGAAGAAGACCAGGAGACGCGTGAGCTGCTGGCTTTTATCGGCCGGCATCCCGTCGCCAATGTGACCTGGAACTGGCAGCCGCTGCCGAGGGAGCAGCTCTTCAGGCGGGGGATCGGCCGGAATCGGGCGGCGCTATCCACCATGGCCGACTGGGTCTGGATGGCCGATTGCGACATTCTTTTCCACAAAGGCTGTCTGGATACGCTTGCCACCGAGCTTCGAGGGCGGCGTGATGTGCTGCTCTTCCCGCGTCAGGAGCGGACGACGGAGATGCTGGCGGATTCGTGTGCCCTGCTTCAGGGTGGTCGCGAACGGAAACTGGTGGATATCGACACGTCGGTGTTCAGCCTTCATACCCGGGATCGGGCCAAGGGGGCCTATCAGATTATTCACGGTGATGTGGCACGCACGATCGGCTATTGCGATGGGATTCCCCTATACCAGACGCCTGCCCGGCACTGGTGCAAGTGCTATGAGGATCGTGCCTTCCGCTGGTTGGCCGGGACACAGGGAACGCCGATCGACGTGCCCGGGGTCTACCAGATCCGGCATCTTGAGAAAGGGCGCTACCAGAAGGGCTCGGCCTGGTCCGCCATCCGCAGCCGAATCCGTCGAATGCAGGAATAATCCGGGATGCAGCCGTCAACCTACTTTCTTGTGAACGATACCCGGTACGACAACCATCATGGCGGGTTGACGGTTGTGCGGAACCTGCACCTTGGAATGGAAAGACGCGGCTGGCGCTGTGTCGGTTCGCTGCCGGTCAGCGCCTCGGTCTGTCAACTGGGCCCGCTCCGGCACCGGATCCGGGAGGCGCAGCGGATTATTGTCAATGGCGAGGGCTCGCTCCATCACGACAGCCGCAATACCGGACGGCTGCATGCCATCTGCAGTGCCCTGCAGGATACGCATCCGGTCTACCTGGTCAACGCGGTCTGGCAGGATAATGACGCGGCGCGCTGGAAGCCGGTGCTGGCCCGCTTTGCCGCCGTGTACGCCCGGGACCGGCGGAGCCAGCGGCAGCTTCAGACGCTTGGGGTGGAAGCGGGTTATGCCCCCGACCTGACGTTTTATGATTATCCGCGGTTCGAGGTGAACTCCCGAAGCGGTTACCTCTGCACGGATTCGGTCCTGAACGACTGGACGACGGAGGCGCTGCGGTTATGTGAGCAAGACCAGGAGATCGGTTTCCTCACGCTCTTTACCGGCGAGATGCGCTATGTCCGCGGGCCCAGGGACTGGAACAAGCGTTTGAAATACCGTGTTTATCCGTGGCTCCGGAAAACCCTAGGCGTCCAGGTGCCCCCGCGGTACCGCTCGCTGCCGTATGCGCGGAAGGACACCGGGGTCTTCCTGAAGACGGTGGCGTCCTGCCGGGCGGTTTGCGTGGCACGCTATCATGCGCTTTGTTTCGCGATGCAGCAGCAGGTGCCGTTCATTGTCGCGGCTTCGAACTCGCACAAGAGCGAAGCGCTGCTGGAGGAGGCTGGCCTGCCGGTTGATCCGTACCTGGTCGGGCGGGGCGATATCCGCCGCTTGAGGGACAGGCTGGAGCAGGCGGCCTGCGATTATCCGGCGATCACGGAACGCGTTGCCGATTTCAATGACGCGGCCAGGACCCGGATCGGCGAGATGCTTGATCGGATTACAGGAGCGGCATGAACGATTATTTCTTTATTTCATCCCCGCTGCATTTCCTGATTGCTGCCAATATCGCGATACAGAACCCGCAGAACCGGAAGGTGGCGGTGCTGATTTCAAAGAACCGCGGATCGGGAACCCGGTATCGCATTGCCGCCGAGAAAAGCCCGGAGATATTCAGCCGGGTGCTTGACCTGTCCGATGCAGTCTCGCAGGGTCGCGGCACCCGTTCCTCCGTGTTCAAGATCTTGAAGGATGAGTTCTCGCAACCGGTAGCGATGCGCCTGTTCACCGGCAATGACCGGCGAATGGAATTCCAGTATGCGATGCATATCGCCTCCCGCCCAGGGCGGCAGGTGGAGGGCATCTACATGGACGAGGGCGCGGTGTCGTATGTCGGGCACAAGTCCATGCACAGCATCCAGCACCGCTACATCGATCCGTTCTTCAAGAAACTGTTCTACGGGTTCTGGTACAGGAATGCGATGACCACGGGCACCTCCGCCTGGATCCGGTCCGCCCATGTCGCGTTTCCGGAACTCGTGCATCCGTTGTTGAAGCGCAAGCGACTGGTGGCGATCGATGCCGCCCCCTTCAAGGCACCGTCGTTCCGTGCGCTGGTTTCCGCCATGCTGGCGGAAGCCGGTAATAATGCGGACATGCTGCAAGGCCTCCGGCTGGTGCTGACGCTGCCCCACGAGGGAAGCTACATCCGCCGCCCGGAGATGTATCAGGCCCTCAGCCAGTGCCTGCGCGAACACTACGAGCCGTCGGCCATGGCGATCAAGCCCCACCCGCGCATCACGAACCACCACATCCTGGAGCAGATGTTTCCCGGCATGACCCTTCTGGACAACCGCATCGGCATGGAAATGCTGCTTCCGCTCCTGAATGACGACTGTATCGTGGCGGGTGATATCTCGTCCACACTCCTGACAACCCGCTGGCTGCGTCCGGACTTGCAGGTGCTTGCGCTGTCCTCCGGGGAGGCGGCTCCTGCCGCAATGGCCAGTCTCTACCGCCAGTTGCAGATCCCCATGCTTGCCGTGGGACAGCTCGATGGTGTCCTGCCGCCGGCAAGGCGTGCCGGCGGCGGCACCTGTCCGGGAGCATGAATCATGTGGAAGAACATCTTCAAGCGGTCCGTTGGTTCGAAAGTCCGGAAAACGGTTCTGGTGGACAATCCGGTGGATGCGCTCCCGTATGCGTACTGGATCGAGAAGGAGCCGTTGCGACTGTTGCTGCCGGTCGGGATGTTGAGGATGCAAGGAGCCTTTGCATACGACAAGGATCACCCGTTCGTGCAGGCCTTGGATCACGGTCCGGAACGTCTGGCCGCCTTCTACAGTCGTTTCCGTCCCGCGAACCTGCGCGAGATGTACGGTCTCCCGGCAAGCGGGCGGGCAGGGGAAACCCTGCCTCCGTGGGAATTGCCGTGGGTCCTGCGGGATGCGCGGACAGCGCCCGCTGGCGAGGGGGGGCTTCCGGCCGGACACGGGGTCTCCTTCTATGGACCGGTCTCCAGGGAGAAAATAGCGATGGAGTACGGCAGACTTCGCAAGACGGCGGATTCCATTGCCGCGCACGGCTACCAACCGGACCGGTATCGGGATATCGAGGGGCATCTGATGACGGATGGCCATGACGTCTGTTTCTTTGTCAGAGGGGGAAAGCACCGGGCGGCGGTCCTGGCCTGGCAGGGCCTCGAGCACATCCCGGTCCAGCTCAGGCGGACCTGGCCGCCGGTCGTGGATTCGCGGACCGGCGAGCACTGGCCTCTGGTTGTTGACGGCTCCGTGGACGCGGGGTTCGCAAGGGAAATATTAACGGTTTACCTGAGGGGGAATCATGTCTGAATCATTAGCAGACCGGTACCAGGGTTCGGTGGCGGCAGAATATGATCGAAAACGTTCCGGCTCGGCGCGCTGGAGGAATGAAGTCACCTCCTTTGAAGCCTTCCTGCAGGCCATCCATCCAGCCCGCGTGCTGGACTGCCCATTCGGTACGGGGCGCTGGATTCCCCAGTATGACCAGCTCAACGCCTCGGTCCTTGGTGTTGATATTTCGGGGGACATGCTGGACAAGGCCAGGTCCAAGATCCGGAGAGTCAACGACTACCGCCTGCTGGAAGGAAGTATCTTCGACCATGATTTCGCGGGAACCCCGGTTGACCTGATTGTCTGTGTGCGATTCCTGAACTGGGTGCCTTTCCCCGATGCCATGAGGGCTGTCCGGCAGATCAGCCGGGCCGGTGCTCCCAGTCTGTTGGCTGGCTGCAGTGTGATTCCCGGCGACGCCTCCATTCTCCAGCGGGTGGTGATGCGGACCGCGCTCGCGCTGAAGAACGTTTTCAGCAGGGGGGGGAAGCAGCATGTGCATGACGAGGACCGTTTCCTGGCGGCGATGGAAGCATGCTCCTGGAAGCTTAAAGAAAAAAAATTCGTCTTCAGCAACCTGTCCCGCCGGAACTACTTCTATTTATTTACCCGGCCGTAGAGCCAGGGGCCGCCATTTGCTTTTGCACGGTTGACCGAGGGGGATCCCCATGAAATTCAAACGCGTGGTGTTGCCGGTGGCGGCGGAGCCTCCCAGGGTTGTTACCGGCCGTCTGTTGCAGCTGGATACGCAGGCTGGCGTGGCGGACTTTGACGGGGTTCGGTACAAGGCCGCGTGCGGATGCTGGATGTTCTACCTGCCCGTAATACAGACAAAGCTGTTTCATGCCGCCGATGGTCATATTGATTGCATGCATAAGTCCCGGCCCGCTGAGGCTATCATTAAGCAGCCGGGGGTGGCGGTTGGCCGGTACCGGTCAGACGACTGGCGCCGGGCGCTCTCGACCCCGCTCACGCGCCGTCTGGCGGAACTATGGCTGGTCAGCGCCAGGCTCTGGAAAGCGGGGCTTGGGCCGCCGCCGCTGGGCGTCTGTTTTGTCGATCGGCTCACGCGGGATGGCCGTGACTCGGGGCCGACCTGCGGGATCCTGACGCGGAACGTCCACAAGATGCCGCGCAAGCTGGATTGCAGGCTTGGGCATATCCGGGAGGCGGGTGTGGTTCCGGACCAGATCCTGAGCTGTGTCCGCCAGCAGGTTCGCGGGTACGTCATTGACCTTTGTTCCGTCGTTGGCTGTGTGCCGGACGATGCGGAGGAGACCGTTGCCGGCCTGGAAATGATTTTCCGGAATCGGCCATCCGATGAGCGGATCGGCTCGGTTCTTGAAGAGACCCTGCAACGATCCTGAATCGACGCCTTTTACGCCGTCTGTCGCCGCATCAGTGCCAGGATCTCGTCCGGGCTGGCGGTACCGGTCTGGTGCAGCTTGCCGGTACAGATGGCCGCCGCCAGTGTTCCGGTAAAGGCCGCTTCGGGTGGAGTCGCCCCCGCCGCCAGTGCGGCGGTGATTCCCGCCAGCGCGGCATCGCCAGCCCCGGTGGTGTCAACCGTATCGCCGATCGGAACGGCAGGTATCTCGGTGACGCCTGCATGATCATGCACGACCATTCCATCGGCTCCACAGGTAATGAAGACGGGTTTTCCCCGTTCGGCAAACAGGGCGGCCGCCGCCATGATGGACGGGGCGCGCGGCACGTTCCCGGCGACCGGTGCCGCGTCCCCGCCGTAACGCGCGGCTTCCAGGTTGTTGATCTTGAGCAGGCATCCGTTGTATATCGCCAGCGGGTCGCGGCTGTCCACCATGAACAGGTGGTCCGGGTGCCGGGTGGTCAGTGTCTCCAGGCGCTGGCGGAGGTGTCCGGTATGGATGCCGGAGCGCGCCTGCGCGTTGATGATAACGGCATCCAGCCCGGGCAGGGCGCTCGCAAGGCTGTCAACCAGCCGGTCCGCGACGCTGTCATGCAGGTGGTTGAAGTCGCCGAAATCGATCCGGGGCTGCTCGACACCGCCGAGATGCGGTTTGGCATAGGCGACGGTTGCCCAGTCCCGGTCTTGCTGCGCGATGCCGGTGGTATCGGCCCTCATCTGTCGCAGGAGGCGCAGAAGCTCGTCCCCCCAGGGATCGCGTCCGACGACGCCGAACGCGGATACATGGCCGCATCCGAGCGCGGCAAGATTGGCGACAACGTTGCCTGCCGCCCCCGCCGTATAATGCTGCCTGGCGACCGGCTGCGTTGGCTTGCCGGTCTCGACGGAGGGTAGGGACGCCGAGGCGTCTAGCATCCAGTAGCAATCCAGGGCAAAGTCCCCGATCACGCCGATATGCAGGGCGGGAAACCGGGCAAGCAGGTCTTCAAGTCCAGTGGGTGTCATCCGTTTCACGGTTGCCAAGCTAGATGAAACCTGCAAGTCCGTCAATTCGCCATTTAGCAACCCACTGCGACGCGATAGGCATTGATCTTAAACATATCTTAAGGTTAGTCTTGGACACTGCGTGGTTTTACACTATCTTAAGCTAATCTTAAGGTTTGTGCCTCACATTCATGCCGCATGAAGAAGATGCCAAATCAAGAGCGAAAAGCAGCACATGATGTTCATCAATAACTGATATGAACAGAAAGATTAATTTATGAACCAAGTGCGGAACTCGCAGAATATCAATTCGCTTCAAACGTATTATCAGGGAAGCATCGTATCTGGCTATGAAGCCAGGCGCGCGACCCAAGCTAGTTGGCACGAGGAAAATCGCGTCTTCGACACTTACCTTGAGCAACTCGATCTCCCATCCGGGGCACCAGTCTTGGACATCCCAATCGGGACGGGAAGGTTCTTGGAATCCTTCACGCGTCGTGGTTTCCATGTTATCGGGCGGGATATCTCTGCGGATATGGTCGCCACGTCAAAACAGCGAGCCACTGCGATAGGGCTCGCCGATGCCGATATTGCGGTGGGTGATAGTACGAATATCGCTCTGGCAGATAATAGCGTCACTCTCGTGGTTTCCGTACGATTCCTTGTCCACCTCGAACTGCCGGTCATTGATCAGATCCTCTCCGAACTGGCCCGAGTCTCGTCTGGGCACGTGATCACTCACGTAAGAATAGCGTCACCGGGTACCCTGAACGCGATTAAGCGGGCAATCGACTGCACATTGAGGAAGCTTCGTCGCGTAAGCGCGAAGAAAGTATCCAACAAGGCCGCCACGATCCATCGCCATGAAGATGTGCTCGCCCTTTTCACGAAGCACGGCCTGCAGGTTCTGCGCGATGAGATTACCAATAAACCGAAAAAAGGGCATGAGAGCCACTTCTATCTCTTGCAATGCTCATAGTGCTTCGCTGGGCGAGCTCGGCGCGCGAACCCCTCCGTTGGTTGAAGGTGGTGGTGCCGCGCTTGGAACTCGTGCAGATCAGCGAGGTCGACCTGATTCTCGACAGGGTCACTTTAGTCACGCGGCTCGATCTTGAAAGGAATCGGAACCATGAATGACCCCATTGCAATCCCAAGCCCGCAAGTCTCAGGAGGCACTTTTCCAAGTGTATCCCTGATTATCCCGGTTTATAATGAGGCACTATCCATTGGTCCGGTTTTAGACGAAGTGATGGATGCCATGAAACATCAGTCTCATCCGTACGAGGTTCTTGTCGTTGATGACGGGTCCACCGACAAAACCGCTGACATCCTTAAGTTAGCCAGTCAACGCCACACATCTATCCGTGTGTTCACCATCATTCCGAATTCCGGCCAGAGTGCGGCCTTCGGTGTAGGCTTTGCCGAATGCAGACACGCCCTTGTCGTCCTGATGGACGGAGACGGACAGAACGATCCGCATGACATCCCCATGCTCCTAGCTGCGCTGAGTGATTGTGACGCTTGCTGCGGATACAGGGCGACGCGTCGTGACACGCTCAACAGGAGACTTGGGAGCCGTATCGCCAACCGAGTGCGGCAGTATTTTCTACACGACGGCATCCGGGATACAGGATGCAGCCTGAAGGCGGTCAAAGTCGAGTTTCTCAGAAACATACCCATGCAGTTCCGAGGAATGCACCGTTTTCTGCCCGCCTTGTGGCTCATGCAGGGGGCACGGATCAAACAGCTGCCTGTCGCCCATCGCCCGCGAGCGGCGGGGCACAGCAAATACACCAATTGGGGCCGTCTCAAGGAAACCGTATGGGACCTTTGGGCCGTCCGATGGATGCAAAAGCGGCACAGACGCTTCCACGTTGTGAAAGGAGGCCCTTCCGCATGAGAGCACTGTTGGAATTCATGGTTCAACCAATGGCTTTACTGGGCCTGGTTGGCCAAACCTGCTTCTTTTCGCGTTTTCTCGTGCAGTGGGTGGCGTCGGAACGGCAACGGCGTTCCGTCGTGCCAACCGCGTTCTGGTACTTGTCCTTGATCGGGGGCTCTCTCGTTCTCGTTTACGCGCTTTGGCGACGCGACCCGATCTTCATCCTGGGGCAATCGGTCGGTCTTGTTGTCTACACCCGGAACCTGATGATGATCCACACCAAGAAGGACGCCAGCAAGAATGAGTAGCGGGACAATGACGACGAGCCCGGTATAGCCATGAACATCGATCATGACGAAAACATAAGGAGCACAACAGCATCTGCCTGCCCCACTCCTGTCGTTCGACGGCAACGCCATGTGCCATCGATTTGGATTCTCGTTTTCCTGGCACTGGCGTTGTGGGGTGGTGAGTATCTCCGCCGCGACCTCTGGAATCCTGATGAAGCTCGCGTCGGTTACGTTGCCCGCGAAATGGCGCAGGATGGCCACTGGCTGGTGCTCCATCGCCACGGTGAATATTATGCCCACAAACCGCCGCTGCTCTACTGGCTGATCAATCTCTTCTCGTTCGCGACCGGCTTGCCGGTGGGCCGCCTGACCGTTCGTCTGCCGGGATTCTTTGCCGGCCTGCTTGTCCTGTGGGCCACTGCCCGCCTCGCTGAACGCTGGGCCGGCACCAAGGCCGCCTGGCCCGCCGTGCTGACGCTTTGCACCACCTATCTGTTCTGGCATGAAATCGGGTTCGGACGACCCGACGGATTGTTACTCGGCTGGACCACTGGCGCGTTGGCTTTGCTGTTCTGGAACGACGACAAGCCGACGTTCTGGAAACCTGCGTTGGCGTGGACGTTCATGGGGCTGGGCCTTTTGACCAAGGGCCCCGTCGGACTCATTGTCCCGGCCGGTGCCTATGTCGCCGCACGCCTCGTTGCTGGCGAAGGTCAGTTGATGCGCAAGAACCATTGGATCTGGGGTCTGCCACTCGCACTCGCCATTCCGGCAACCTGGCTTGGATTGGCTTGGTGGTTTGGCGCGCCGGAGGGCTATTTGAAAGAACTGCTTGTCGGCCAGAACCTGGAACGCGCCAGCGGCGAATTCGGCCACATCCGCCCCTTCTATTACTACCTGCCGAGCATCGCCGCCGATTGGATGCCGTGGACGCTATGCCTGCCGGCCGCCGCGTTGATCCTGTTCCGCGATCCGGAACGCCGCCGCCTGTTGCGTCGCCTCGGCGGTTGGATTGGTTTCATCGTGCTTTTCTTTTCGGTTCTGGCCACAAAACGCAATGTCTACATTCTGGGTGCCGTGCCAGCGTTCGCCATCCTTATCGGGTCAGCCTGGCCCGAGCTCGACTCGGGCACCTTCCGCTGGGCACGTTTCTCCCGCGCTGCTTTCATAATCTTGCTTCTCGTCGTCGGTATCGGTCTGCTTGGCTCCCGTTTCTGGCCAGGACTGCCCTTCGCCGGCTGGTCGCTGTGGCCCGTCGGGCTCATCGCCTTGGCTGGCGGGGTTGCCCTTTGGAGCGAGGTTCGCTGTGTCAATCCGCCGACGTTCTTCCTGCTGGCAGCGCTGGTCTGGCTGGCCGTTGAATTCACTGTAGGAGTATTTGTCTATCCGGCCCTCAATCCCCTCAAGACGCCCGTAGCCCTCACCCAGGTCGTGCAGGAACGCCTGCCGTCCGATCGACCGCTGCTGCTCTACGCGATGGACGACGAAATCCTCACCTACCATTCCAACCGCCGTGGCGAAGTGCTTTGCACACCGGAGGCACTGTCAGAGGCCATGCAGCGCGAACGGCATGGTTTCATCGTTTTCCACAAAGGCGTTTTCGACGCCTGGCCCTCCGACGCTTCGCCTCTTGTTGGCGAAACCGGAGAATTCCTCTCTGGAAACAAGCGCTACGTCTGGCTGGAGTTCGACGTTCCCGAGGTTGTCGAGTGATCTGCGCAACACGATCAAGTTGAGATTCCATGGCGTGCTCGGAATGGCAAGCACCAGATTGGGAATCGTCAACGGTGTGTCATTTCTAAGCGGATATGGGCTGTTTTGGCGATGAATACGATGTGTTTGCCACTTGCAGGGAGGGTGTTTTCCCTTTACGCATGAGGGTGTGCATGCTAGCGTGTGGCCATTATGCAGGATCTCTCAAAAACACGGCGCCTAGCCATTGTCTACCCGAAAGCGATCGGGGACTTTTTCTTTGTGCTGCCGGCGCTGCATACGATACGCCGTGCCTTCAGGGAGGCGCACATCACGCTGGTGGTCAAGCAGAAGCAGGCGCCGCTTGCCGAGCCGCAGAAGGGCATCCTAGCCGATGAGGTTCTCGTTATCGGCGGCGGGACCGGACTGCGGGATATCCGCCGGAAGCTGGACTCCCTGCACGTGGATACGGTGGTAGACATGGCTGGTAACGACCAGTCCGGGCTGATCCTGTCCTGCCGGAGCGGCAGACGTCTCCGTCCGCACCGGTTGGATTGCAAAGGCATGTGCGCCCTGTATTCCCCGTTTGCCGAATCCATGCCCCGCCTGCCGCCAGGGTTGCACCGGGTCGAAGAGCTGCTCTCCTTTGCAGCCTGCCTGGGTGCTGTGGAGCCAGTCTATTCGTTCCGGCTTCATCTGCCAGAGCGCGCCGTGGAGGAAAGCGAGGGCATGATCACCCGGTATGATCTGCGCTCCGGGCTGGTGGTGGCGATCAACCTGGGTGCGAGCCGGGAAACGAAACGGTGGCCGGCAGAGCACATCCGCACGCTGACCCGGGCGCTCCTAGCAAGGGGGCTTCGTGTGGTACTGACGGGATCGCCGTCCTTCGCGGCGGACGGTTTCCATGACCGCCGCACGATGGAGCGGTTTGCCGCGGAGGGGCTGGTTGATGGCGTGTCCTGCGTGGATCTGGTTACCGACAACGGATTGCCTCCCGCGCTGCATCTGCAGCGCGACACGCATTTCCTGCGCTATTCAGGGGTCCCCGCTGTCGTTGTCGGCAGTGATACGGGGCCGATGCATATGGCCGGCTCGGTGGGGGACGATGCCCGGAACAGGACGGTATCGCTGTTTGGCCCGACAAACTGGGGACGGTATGCACCGTATGACCCGTCCCGGCATTTCCCGGATAACCCGTCGGGTGCGTGGAACCGTGTGCTCTGCGCCAATGTGGCTTGCGGGCCAGTGGGAACCCGCGAGGCCTGCGACTGCTACCGCCGCGGCGGTGCGGACCGGCGCTGCATGCATGCCCTGTCTCCCGAAATGGTTCTCGAAACGGTGCTTGCGATGGGTAAGGCATGAAAAAAGAGAGTGTGCTCCTGATCTATTCCGGCTGGCTGGGGGACCTGGTGTGGATTGTGCCGGTGATTCACGCCCTCAAGACCGTTTTCCATTCGGTATCGCTCGTGGTCTCGCAGGTGCAGGAACCGCTCGCGGATATCATGAGGAACGGACTGCTGGACCACGTCTATGTTGACCGATCCTCGTCCCGGCTGGCCTCTGCGCGGGCGGTGCGCCGTCATGCGCGCGCCTGCGGCATTGAAACCTACATGGATCTCAAGGGTCGTGGGAAAACGGGGATCTACATGCCCTGGGGGCGGGGGATGACGATCCTGATCCCGCATCGACGCGATGCGCGGGAGTATGGGTTCTCAAGGCTACTTCACCCGTGGGCCACCTGTATGCCTGCACGTGCCGACGGCCACATGGTGGATGCGTATATGAGCGGATTGCGTGACCTTGGGGTGGCGGATATGCCGGTATCCTTCGCGATTCCCTTCAGCGGGCAGACCGTGGAGGAGGCGGAGCGGATTGTGACGCGGGAGGGGTTGCGCGAGCAGCCAAGCGTGGCGCTCAATCCGGGTTCCGCGCAGTTCAGCAAGATATGGCCTGCCGCGAGCTTCCGGCGGCTGGCGGAGGTTCTCAGGCACGACATGGGATGCAAGGTTGTGCTGATGGGGGCAGACCGCTTCGGCCCGAATGACAACTACGACCTGCGTATATCGAGGGAGTACTTCAGGGACGGGCTGATCACCAATCTGGTGGAGGAAACCAGCTTCGCGGTTGACGCTTGCCTGTTAAGTTCCGGCGTGTTCGATGTGGCCATCGGGAATGACAGCTTTGCAGGCCATATGGCCGGTTCCGCCAGTGAAACGGCACCGGACACCCCGGGCGCCGTTCAGGCTCCTGGTGGGCGCTGGTACAAGGCCAATCACACGGTGTCCCTGTTTGCGGCGACGAATCCGGTCTTCTGCCGCCCTTATGACCCGACCGGGGTCTTCAATACCGTGGTGGTTCCGGAATCGTATCCTGCCGCCTGCGTGTATGACCGCCAGGCGCATACCTGTCCGCACTACGAGGACCGCTATTGCTCGGAACAGGCGCACTGTATGCAGAATCTCACCGTTGATCAGGTTGTCGCGGCCGTGGAGCAGAAGCTTGGGCGCCGCCATTCAGGGGAAAATGATAAAGGATGCTGAGGGGACAGGAACATGAGTGAAGAATTGACCGTGAACGAGTACCGTGAGCAGCGGATGGCGAATATGGCGGAATTGGTCCGGCTGGGGTATGCCCCGTTCGGCAGGGCGTTTGCCCGTAGCGGGCGCCTGTCCGATATCCATGCCGCGTTCGCCGAGGGGAAAAGTGTGTCGGCGGCAGGCCGCCTGACCACCATTCGCGATATGGGCAAGAGCATTTTTGCCGATCTGAATGACGGATCGGACCGTTTCCAGATCTATATCCAGAAAAAATCCCTGGACGAGGCGGCTTTCGAGGCATTCAAGCTGCTCGATATCGGTGATCATATCGGCATCGATGGTGAACTCTTTGTCACCCGGACCAGTGAGCAGACCATCAAGGTGACCCGTTGGGAGATGCTTTCCAAGGCGCTCCTGCCGCTGCCGGAGAAATGGCACGGGCTCAAGGATACCGAGGCGTGCTACCGCCAGCGTTATCTCGATCTGATCTCGAATCCCGGATCCAGGCTCCTGTTCAACCGGCGGATCGAGGCCATCCGGGCGATCCGGGAGTTCCTGGCGGTACGCGGTTTCTACGAGGTGGAAACGCCGATGATGCAGCCCCAGGCCGGGGGCGCGGCGGCGCGGCCTTTTGTGACGCATTATGCCGCTCTCGACAGCGAGATGTTCTTCCGCATCGCGCCGGAGCTATACCTGAAGCGCCTACTCGTCGGCGGCTTTGACAAGGTGTTCGAGCTGAACCGCAATTTCCGCAACGAGGGCCTCGACCGGACGCACAACCCCGAGTTCACCATGCTGGAGATCTACGAGGCCTATGGCGATGTCAAGAGCATGCAGCTTCTGATCGAGGGGATGATCACGCATGTGGCGCAGACTGTGTTTGGCGGGCTCAAGCTCGGTTCCGAATCCCGCCCCGTGGACCTGACAACGCCCTGGCGTGAGGCCACGTATCATGAGCTGATCCGGGGCCGGATGGGGGACGACTGGTTCGCCCTGCCGCTTGAGCAGGCCCGGGCCAGGGCCGAGGCGGCCGGCCTCGCCCTTGATCCCGCCTGGGACCTGATGATGGTCACGCATGAGGTGTACGAGAAGCTGATCGAGAAGACCCTCATGCAGCCGACGTTTGTCAAGCGGCTGCCGGCGGTGCTGATCCCGTTGGCCAAGGCGTGCCCCGATGATCCGTCGCTGGCCGATGTGTTCGAGCTGGTGATCGCCGGCCAGGAAGTGGCCCCGGCCTATACGGAACTGAATGATCCGCTGGAGCAGCGCAAGCGTCTGGCGCAGCAGGCCGGGGAGAACCCGCAGGCGATCGATGAATCGTTCCTGGAAGCCCTGGAGCATGGCATGCCGCCAGCGGGCGG
>CAZGBW010000011.1:13955-19280 GCA_964523995.1 uncultured Victivallales bacterium
GACCGGGTGCTTGTGCATTCCCCGCGCAGCGTCATGGCGCAGGACGAGATCCATCTGCCCGAGGAACTGACGGTGACAGGAATCTTCGACCTTGGCATGCGGGATTTCGATGGCGGCTTTGTCCTGGCCGATATCGGGATCGGGCGTGATCTGGTCGGGATGGACCACGGGGCCTCCTCGATATACGTGATGACCGATGATGCCTTTGCCTTCGAGGACTATGCCCGGCGCGCGCAGGACGCGATCGGAGACGGCTATGAGGTCCGCACCTGGCAGGAGGTGGACCGGCTGCTTTTCGATGCGCTGGCGCACGAGAAGACCATGATGTTCGTGCTGCTGGCGTTCATCACGATTGTGGCCATCTTCTGTGTGACGGTGACGCTGATCGTGATCGTGGTGCAGAAAACGTCGGAAATCGGGTTGCTGAAGGCGCTCGGTGTGCCGACCTGGAAGATCCTGCTGGGGTTCCTGATTCACGGCTGGGTGCAGTGCCTGGCCGGAACGCTGGCAGGTGTGGCAACGGGATTGCTGGTCCTGAACAACCTGCGGAATATCGTCGGGTTGCTGGCCCGGTTCAACGTCACGGTGTTCCCGAAGGCGATTTACGGGTTGGCGGAGATTCCATGGGATATTGCAGGGAAGGACCTGGTGCAGGTCTGTGTTCTGGTGATGGCGGCTTGCACGGGCTCCTGCATTATCCCGGTACTGCGGGCGGCATTCCTGCAGCCGGTGGAGGCCTTCCGGCAGGAGTAGGGACGTAAACAAAAACGGGGAAAGCAGAAATTGGGAAGTATGTTGATTGAGGCGGAGAATCTGCATAAGCGATATGTGCTCAAGCGTGCATCGGTGAATGTGCTGCGGGGGGCGGATCTGCGGGTCGGTACGGGCGAGACGGTGGCGATTATTGGGCGCAGCGGAGCCGGGAAAAGCACGCTGCTGCATATCCTGGGGGGGATTGACCGCCCGGATGAGGGAAGCGGGCCGGTGCGGATTGACGGTGAGGACATCTACGGGATGTCCGCCGGGCGCCGGACCCGGCTGCGGTCGGAGCGGATCGGGTTTGTCTTCCAGACGTATCATCTGCTGAGCGAGATGGACGTTCTGGAAAATGTCATGCTTCCCGCAAGGGCGGCTGGGCGGGCACTGCCAGCGGTGCGGAGCCGGGCGCAGGAACTTCTGGAGTGGGTCGGGGTGGCGGGGCGGATGCATCACACCCCATTGGAGCTTTCCGGAGGGGAGCAGCAGCGCGTGGCGATTGCCAGGGCGCTGATCAACGATCCGGCGGTGGTGCTGGCGGATGAGCCGACCGGCAATCTCGATGGAGAGACCGGCGACGCTGTTTTGGCGCTTCTGTATGCGTTGACGCGAGATCGCGGGCACGCGCTGGTGATGGTCACTCACAACGAGGCGGTCGCCTCCTCCTGTGACCGGTGCCTGCGCCTGGAAGACGGGAAGCTGGTGCCGGGACTGCTGGCCTGAACACGATCAAAAAAAAGGCGGCGCGGTGTTAACCGCGCCGCCTTTTCGTCTATTGGATTACGGCGTTACCACGTTGTTGGTGGCTACGACGCGGTAGTACACCGGGTAGGCGGGGGCCGACTGTGACCACTTGTTGGTGATGATCTGCGCGCCCGTGCCCGCCACGCGCGGGTAAGAGCCAACCCGGGTATAAACCGTCGGGGCCCCGAGATTGGTGGCCGCCTCGATGCCGAACGGCGGCAGGTTGGTGTCCACATAGATGCTCTTCCACTGGACGTAGTTGCTGCCGTTGGCGCGCCACACCGAGGTGACCTCGAATTGGAATGTGCTGTTGGTGGGATCGGTGGAGGCAATGTATGCCTCCCAGGAGGCCGGTGTCATTTCGAAACCGAGTCCAAGACCGGTGTTGATGAGCCATTGCCGCAGGCCCGGCGTCCCCGGGATTTCCTGCAGGGACTCGAAGTTGATTTTGACACTGCCGTCGGCTTGCACGTTCGTGAAGGTGTAACCAGAGGCGTACTCCTCCGAGCTGTACATGTTGGTGATACCGCCTTCGCCGATGGTGACGCTGCTGAATTTGAATCCGAGGGCATTGGTCCAAGTGAATGCCTGATCCTCGCCGGGCGTGACTTTGACATAACCGGTCCCGATGATGTCATTGCCGGGTGCCTTGATGGTACCACTGCCATCAATGGTTGTTCCGGCGGTAATGGAGTAGTAGAAGATGTTGGAGACCGCAGGTTCGGTGTCGTTGACGACCATGTCATCGAACATGCCGGTTCCGCGGATGCTGATGGCGTTAATCTGCGCCGCATCGCTCTTCAGCATGGCGAACCAGGAGCCGAGCTGTCCGTCGTCCGCGGCGCCTTCGGCGTGATAGTCATCCCCGGCCGGGTTGAAGTGCGCATTCGTGTGGGTCACGGGCGTGCCGTTGAGCAGCAGGCGGAAATAGCAGGAAACAAAATCGGGCGAACTGTAGTCCATGTTCATCGAGATGCGGACCCACTCGTCCGCATCAATCATGAATTCGGGGGCATCAATAACCGACCAGACCTGGGTGACCACAACATAGTTATCCACGATGGAGTGGAAAATGTTCAGGTATCCGTTGGTGTCCACATAGAGAGCCAGCTGGGCATTCTCCGGGATCTCGGTCGGTGCGGTTACCTCCTCCCAGCGCTTCGGCTTCACGAGGAAATCCACCCAGGTCGTGCTGCTCGAGTAGGGAGTCCCATCGAGATGCACGGTCGCATCGGACATCACGGATGCGAACGTGGTGTGGTTGGTCGCGAGAGGGAAGCTGGGCGCCGTAAAATTCGTGACGACCGCCTTCACGGCATCCTCTTCGGTCGCTTCCCATCCGAGGGCGGCAACAATATTGGAGCCGTGCTCAAAGGATTGATCCTCGAACGCCTGCACATAGGGCAACGCATTGGTTGTGATGTCCGCGCCTGCCTGCATCGCCATGCATAGGGTGGCGAGTGCCACGCTGGTGCTGAAATAACCGGATGTTTTGCTGACTTTCATGAGCGACCTCACCGTTTCTTTATACGTGACCGTTTCAACAATTTGCGACTGTTAAACCCCTTCTCACCCCAGCGGCGATGCCTGTGCCCACCGGCTTCAGGATTCCCGCTCAAGTGACCTTCAACCGAGTCGCTTCCCGCCCCCCCACATAAGGATTTACCACAACGCCAACTCAAGCTGACAGCACCACTCTATAACAATGGTGGCGCGATGTCAAACGATGAATTGTGACTGCCGTGCAAAAATTTTGTGGGGCCCTGGTGATCCTTAAACCGCGTGTCCGCGAGAATACTAAATTTTTGTTTTGCGCTGGGTCCGGTAATGGGCTACTGTGTACCGGTAACTCGACAAACGTCGCGGCCATGGCGCGCCGATGGCCGGATGTCCATTCCGGGATAGGGGAAAAGTAAGGAGCGGGTCATGCGGAGACATGCGTATATTATTGCCGGGGCGGTCATGCTGCTGGGCTCCGGACTTCAGGGTGTTTTCGGTCAGGACAGGCCGGGGGCGGAAGAGCAGCTGCGGGTGCGTCGGTTGACCGGCATCGGGCAGCGGGCGCGGGCGGCGACGCCATTTTACCAGACGAGCGTGGGCAGCGGGGTCAAGCGGGCGCAGGACTGGCACGTGGTTTTCGTGACCTATGATACGGCACCGGAATGGGTTGACGATCTGCTGGTGCAGTTTTTTGTGCTTTCGGCAAAGCCGGATCCCGAGACACGGCAGAATGTGTATTCCCTTTACAAGAAAACGGTGCGCTACGGGGATGTGGAACGGGGGCGGGATCATCGGGCCGAGGTGTTTCTGCGGCCGGAGGCCCTGAAGCGTTTTGGCGACGTCGTTGCCTGCGCGGCGGTCTTCACGCTGAACGGCAAGGTGGTTGCCGAGCCGGAGGAGAAGTCGGCGACGCTGCCGGAGGCGTGGTGGCGCAACCCGCTGGTGATTGACAGTCCTGCGCTGAAGGTGCGGGAGGGCTATCTTCTCAACCGGGCGGAGAGTCCTTGGGCGATGATCAACCCAGACGATTATGAGGTAATAAAGTAGTGTCCATGTTCGACCGAGACAGAGTGCTTGCGCTTGATCTGGGTGCCAGTAAAATCGTGCTGGCCGAGTTTCGTGTGTCAAAGGGCGACGGGCCGGTGCTGCTGCGTTACGGGGTCAGTCCGATCGAGGGGGAGGGTGGCAGCGAGAGTGCCCGGCTGGCCTATATCGTGACCGCGATCAAGGAGCTGATGCACGCGGAGGGCATCCATCCGGCCCCGTTGCTGATGACGGTCTCCGGGCAGGCGGTGTTTCCCCGGTTTGTCAAGCTGCCGCCCGCGGGGCGGGATAAGCTTTCGCAGATCATCCAGTACGAAGCGGAGCAGAACGTGCCATTCCCGATGGACGAGGTGGTCTGGGACTACCAGCTCATCGGAGGGGATGAGGGCGATCTGAACGTGATGCTCGTGGCCGCGAAAATCGAGAACATCAAACGCCTGACGGACTGTGTGCAGGCGGCGGACCTGGAGCCGGATTTGGTGGATGTCTCGCCGATGGCGCTATACAATGCAGTTCGCTTCAACCGCCCGGCCCTTGAGGGCTGTGTGATGGTTCTCGATATCGGGGCGCGATCCTCGAACCTGATATTCATGGAGCAGAACCGGATTTTCAGCAGGAGCATCCCGGTGGCCGGGAATGCGGTCACGCAGGAGTTGATGAAGGAATTCGGGATCCCGTTTGCAGAGGCGGAGGTCATGAAGCGCGACCTCGGGTTCGTGGCCTTCGGCGGGGTGTATGCGGGGCCGGATAACGAGTCTGCCGAGCGGGCGTCCAAGATCATCCGCTCGGTGTTGACGCGGCTGCATGCCGAGGTGAACCGCTCGATCAATTTCTACCGGAGCCAGCAGGGGGGCAGTCCGCCGGATACCGTCCTGCTGGCGGGCGGGTCGTCCATGATTCCGCATGTGGACACGTTCTTCCAGGACAAGCTGAAGGTGGCGGTTGAGTATTTCAATCCGTTCGCACGGGTGGCTGTCGCCCCCGAGGTGGATTCCGGGCGGCTGAATGGCGACCTGCACAGCATGGGAGAGGTTGTCGGCCTGGCGCTGCGCCGGGCGGGTTCCTGCCCCGTGGAAATCAACCTGATGCCGCCGGATCTGGTCGCGCTGAAGGTATTCCGGCGGCGGAAACCGTTTTTTGCGTTATCGGCGGCGGGGATCGTTGTCACCATGCTGTGCTGGTGGGTGTATTTCTTCAAGATGAGTGCGATGTATGAGAAGAGCCTGGAGGATGTGAATCGCGAGGTTTCCGGGTTTGTGCAGACGCAGAACACGCTGGTGC
>CAZGBW010000012.1:0-18703 GCA_964523995.1 uncultured Victivallales bacterium
CAGGATGGCAAGTTTCTCTTCAAGCGTCATGCCGCCGATTATACCGCCGACCCCCCCCACGCCGCAAACAAAAGAAAACACAGACGCCAAAACCTCAGACTACCTTCGATGAAGGATCGGCAGAAACGTCAGGGACCGGGTTCTGCTAGCCACCCCTCGCGGTCCCCGCCGCCGCGTTCCGCTGCGCACGGCGATCAGGGTCTTTTCGGTCAATGAGAGGGCGGCGCTGGGGCCCTGTGTCATTGAGATGGTCAGGCCTTAAGTATTGCGTAGATGGCGGCCCAGTCCTTGCCGCGAGGCATGATGAACATGCCTTTACCGTTGCTACGCCGTGCCCAAAGTTCACCAAGTGCCCGCTTTTCCTGATTGTCCGGCAAATCCCATAGCGACACCCTGCTCCGTAAAGGCGTAAGGAACAGCGCCCCCAAGGTGCTGTTTGGAAGGTATCACAGATTGTGATACCATCTGGTCGACTTCCATCTCCTCCAGCTCAAACATGAAGTCTTCCGGAAATTTGTCCGCGTTTCTTTTAACCGCCTGTTTCAGAGTCCGGGTTTCCGTCTCGTACAACTCAGCCAAATCACGATCCAACATGATTTGCAAACCACGAATCAGATAAATCTTCCCGGCAATCCCATCGGCCTTGACCACTTCGTTCATTGTTGATCCCCCCTAGACATCACGTTCTGGAGTGTTTAGGGCCATCTCGCCATTCTCCATTTTAAGCAATTCACGCTTTATCAACTGGTTACGACTGGCAGACTCCGGCGCTGCCGGCCGCAACAACCGAAATCAGATTCTGACTCTCTCGCTCTCCAGATCCGGGGCCGCCCTTCACCAACCGTTCCCCGGCGTCCGGAAGGCTTTCCCGAGGCGATTCCCCTGCTACTTCCGCCCCTAGTTCAAAACGCCTGCAACGTACCACCGAACACCGCCGGGGGCAATGGTTTTGCCTGCAAGTTTACCCAGGCGCGTATTGCGGAATGTTATCGAGCTTTGAGTGCCTCTCGCTCGGAGCGAATCCCCCAGGATAAGTATAGCTTCGCCAAACTCTGGTAGGGAACGTCACGCTTGTTCGCTAGCACCTTGAGTTCATCCACCATATCCCCAGGTAAGCGAATCGAGATGGATTTGAGCGTGGGCCGGAGATTCGGGAACGTCGCCCGCTTCGCCTTCGAGATGTCAAAGTAGTCCAAGGGCGAATGCGTGGCCCAGAAGGCCCTCTCCTCGTCTTCCGTCTTGAACGCTGGCCTAGTCTTGATCGGCGTTTTCATAGAATTCTCGCTCCCTCTTGTTCATATCCCTGGCTGATATCACCCGCACAAGCCCCTTGCGCATGGTATTTACAAGCCATATATATCGCAGACATACTTGTCAAGTCCTTCATTCTACATGAGACTGGAATTCACGGGGCACGAGAAACTGTCCGACTATGAATGGGGGCCGGCGCTTCTCTGGAACAGCCCGCGCTATGCACGCAGCTCCCACATGCTCCACCATCGCTGCACGATGGTGCGCGGCATGGACCCGGAATGTGATCTGAGTGTGAACTGCCCGAATGCACAGCTTCATCCTTGACGCTAAAATCATTTTCTGTTTATTTGTCGCTCATCGTGTTGCTTACTTTAGGGTGAGATTCGGCTTGGAAGAGGAGGGGAGACAATGACTGCTTGGAGTTTATCATGGCGGCGCTTCGGTAGGCCATCCGTCATTTCCATGATTGCATTCCTGGGGCATTCCGCCTGCGTTGTCGCGGAGCCTCTGCTTCAAGCCGGTGTTTGTATCCAGGACGGCGGGTCGCCTCTGGCTGTGGATATCATGTCCGCACCGACAGTGGTTGACTGGAACAACGACGGGCGCAAGGATCTGGTGGCAGGGCAATTCTCATACGGCAAGATCAAGGTTTACCTTAATCAGAACACGGATGCTGCTCCTGTTTTCGACGGCGGGTTCTTCGTCCAGTCGGGTGGACAGGACGTAACCACATCGTATGGGTGATGCATCGGCTCAAGTCCACAGGTTGTGGACTGGAACAACGATGGCAGGCTGGACCTGATTACCGGCGAACGTGACGGTTACGTCAGGATCTATCTTAATACCGGTACGCGTGGGAATCCCGCCTTCAGCGGCTTCACGAGACTTCAGGTAGGCAGCGCCAATTTCCAGACACTCAGTTCCAAGCCGTTTGTCGTGGACTGGAACAACGACAGCAAGCTGGATGTACTTGTCGGTGACGACGAGGGCTTGGTTTATCTGCTTCTTAATACAGGAACACGCGAGAACCCTGTGTTTTCCGCATCTGTCGTTTTGCTGAACGGTTCGCAGAACCTGACTGCCGGAACGCGGGCTAGTCCGGTTGTTGCGGATTGGACCGGCAATGGCAAAAAGGATTTGATCGTTGGCTACACAGAGGGTGGATTACATCTTTTCGTGAATGTCGGGACGGATGCTGCACCGGTATTCAATGGTTCGCCGCGCCGCCTTCAGGCGGCTGGCTCCGATATCAATGTGTCGACTTACTCGCGCCCCGCCGTCACGGACTGGGATAACAACGGGGTGCTCGATCTCATTGTTGGCTGCTATGGTTGGAATTGGACTGGCCTGGTATGGTTATTCCAGGGGGCTCCTGCACTTTGGGACAACGGCTTCACCGACCTTGGCGGCGGCTGGCGGCGGCTCACGTGGTTCGGGGATTATGTGCCGATGGGTGGTGCGGGCTGGATCTGGCACAACAAGCACGGGTTCCTCTACGTACCGGCTAGCAGCACACCACAGAACGTCTGGCTGTATGCACAGGACATGGGGTGGCTGTATACCGGCAATGCGTTGTATCCCTTCCTTTACCGGGCATCGCCCGCCACCTGGCTCTGGTACAACGGGTCGCAAAACCCGCGCTGGTTCCGGAACATGACTACGGGCCTGTGGGAAAGCCGGCCGTAGGAACTGGCACGCGCATTCCTACCAGTGAAGCGAGGAACGGGATCGGGGGGCAGCATGATGCGGTTGGATCGTATAAGGGCAAGCGGGCGTCAGGAGTTCCCTTTTTGTCGCGTTCTGAAAGGATGCAGCCATACGCTGGCAGCGGCATTGATATTCCATCTGCTGGTGATTGGTGTTGTTGCGAACCCTGCGGGAGAGGCAGAGGATCGGCGTGTTCGCAAACGGCAGCTCCGCCAGGAACGTATGCGCAATGACATGCGTTATGGAACGGACAATTATTTCGGTTTCAACCGCGATTTATGGTATGCCGATATGGCCCGTCCGACGCCGCCGACCGCCCCGTCCCCTTCCTCATCCCCATCCCCTTCAGCCACGCCTCCGCCTTCTGTCGAACCGACACCCCCACCACCCCGCCCGCCCCAGCCCCCTCCCCCTCCACCACCGGGGGGTGGCTGACCCGGCGGAGGGTGTTGATCGCGTGCCGGTCGGGTACGCATACCATAAGGAATGCAGTATGAATTTTTCAACAAGGTGCGGGTTGGCCTGCATCGGGCTGATGTTGCTTGCCGTGCCTGGGATCGCCCAGGATGCAGAACTGTTGACAGGGAACCGCGAGCCGCTGGAAACGCGGATCGTGGAGCGTGAATGGGCGTTGCGGCTGCGGCTGGAAGCGTCTGTTACCGATGACCGGGAAGATCTGCTTCGCGAAGATCCGGCTTATCGGGCCGTTCCGCACGAGATTCAGGCTCTTGAGCTACGCGCGATAGCGGGTGGCGCAACCATCAGCGCGTGGAGCGAGCAGTGGGATACACGACAGGATCTGGGCAGTTCCCGTAGAGGTGTCGCGGCTTCGATGCCGTTCGCTGGTTCGTGGTATGGCCGCATGCGTTTATCCCACTGGGACCAGGAGAATGACATGAATCGCCATTATCAGCATTATGGCGTTGGCGGATACCTTTACCGCGGGATTTTTGTTTTCTCCGAATATTCGCGGGACGTGGCTAAAGGCTTTTCCGCGAGCCATGGCTATTCCCAGTATGTTAGCGGCAGTGTGCATCCGCGTATGCATCTTGGTGGCACGGTGGCAGGCAGGAACAGTCCCGACGATAGAAACACCTGGTCAGGAAGTGGTTTTGCCACATTCCTGGCGCATCCGGAATGGACAACCATCCGTCTGGATGGTGCCATAGGCGGAGGGCGCGGCATCGAGGACTATAATGAGATCACTCTGGCGTGCTACCAGCGGATTTCAGAACGCCTGGTTTTGAAACCTTCTTTTCGCTACTATTCCGATGATGCGGATCGCGAGTCACAGTCATTCGGGCTCACACTGCTGGCGTATTTGTCATCGGCATTGGATGTACAGGGTGGTTATCGCTATTACCGCCAGAATGAAGGTGGGGACTTCGATACGTTCACCTTCGGACTGAGCCTGGTATTCTAATCAGCGCGAATCCCGACTGAATTGCAGCTTGATTCCCGGCAATCAGCGACTAGTATAACGGTCAAGTTGTTAATCAATCGGAGATGGAAGTGGTCCGGTGGCTGCTGCGGTCTTCAAAACCGTTGTATCCTGTTATGCAGGATAGGTGGGTTCGACTCCCATGCATCTCCGCCAGTCCTGTCGAGCAGGGGAGTGTGCATGTGTTCTAATACCGACCCACGTCGCGGGTTACCATCGGTTTCCGTGTTGCTGGAATGTGATGAAGCAACCGGGCTGATTGCCTCGCACACCCGTCCCGTCGTCCTGCATGCCTTGCGTGCCGTGATCGCGGATGCACGTGAAGCGGCGAATCCATCGGCGGGGCGGGAGACAATCCTTGCAGCCTTGCAGGCGCGGCTCGCCACCGCGGAGCAGGATCGCTTGCGCCCCGTTGTCAATGCCACGGGTATTCTCCTGCACACAGGGCTCGGGCGCGCGGTCCTGCCGGGATCTGCGGCAACCGCCTTGGCGCAGATGGATCGTTGCTGCAATCTCCAGATCGATCTCGAGACGGGGCTGCGTGGGAAGCGCATGGCTATGTGCGAGCGTCTGATCTGCGAGCTGACGGGGGGCGAAGCCGCCGTCATTGTCAATAATAACGCCGCCGCTACGCTGCTGATCCTTGCCGCACTCTGCTGTAATCAGGAAATCATCGTCTCGCGTGGCGAGTTGATCGAGATTGGTGGCTCCTACCGGTTGCCGGACTGCATCACGTCCGCTGGTTGCATCATGCGCGAGGTTGGCACCACCAACAAGACGCATTTGCGCGATTACGAGCAGGCGATCTCCGAACGGACGGGGGCGCTCTTGCGGGTCAACCCGAGTAATTACCGCATCATCGGATTCAGTCAGCGGGTATCCGTGGCCGAGCTTGTCAAACTCGCCCAGACGCATAAGCTCCCGTTTATCGACGATCTTGGATGCGGGGCCATCGTTGATCTGGGCGAGTACGGCTTGCCGTCGGAACCGCTTGTGCAGGACAGCATCGCGGCCGGGGCGGACATTGTCTGTTTCAGTGGTGATAAACTTATCGGCGGTCCGCAATGCGGCATCATCGTTGGCCGTCGCCCGCTGATCGCACGGATCAAGAAACATCCGTTGACCCGCATGCTCCGTGTCTGTAAATTGACGGCCGCCGCGCTGGAACAGGCCTTGCGCCTGTTTCGCGAGCCCGCCACGCTGCGGGACCGGCATCCCTTGTATCGCATGCTGGCGCGCACGATGGATGAGCTGCGCCAGGATGCGGAAAGGATGCAATCGGCTTTACAGGCGCTCTCCGGTGATCGTTATGCGGTGGTGATCAAGGAGGGGACTAGCGAGATCGGTGGTGGATCGCTGCCCGGCGTGGAACTGCCGACAGTACTGGTGGCGATCCGCGGGAACGGACGAAGTGCCGAGTCGATTGCAAAGGCCTTACGGCTTGGCGAAATCCCGGTTATCACACGGTTGCAGGATGGAAGCGTCCTGTTGGATATGCGCACGTTGCTGCCCGGCGAGGCGGAGCTGGCAGCGGATATCGTCAAGGAGGTCCTGAGTGGATCGTTCACGTCGTAAGTCGGTCATGAGTCGGTCGATCAAGCTGGGACATTGTGTCTGCGAGCCCAGGAAACCATGTCCGTGCGATGTCTTCAAGGAGCATGATGTCTGCCTGTGTGCCGGGGAGAAGATGCCGGTGCCTGTAGGCAGTATCGCCCTTACGCAGCATGTCCGCAAGGCCGGTTGTGCCTCGAAGATCGGGCAGGCCGATCTGCTGGCGATCCTCTCCCGCCTGCCGCAGTTCGATAACCCCAATGTCCTGCTGGGGACTGCGGCCGGGGATGACGCCGGGATCTATCGGATCACCGACACGCTCGCGCTGGTCCAGACCGTGGATGTGTTCACGCCCTGCGTGGATGACGCGTACAGTTTCGGACAGATCGCGGCGGCCAACTCGGTGAGCGATGTCTATGCCATGGGGGGCACCCCGATCACGGCGCTCTCGATTATCGGATACCCGATTGAAACCCTGGGCGGCGAGCAGATGGAAGCGATGATGCGTGGCGGGATCGAGACGTTGCAGCGCTGCGGCTGCGCGCTGATCGGGGGGCATAGTATCAACGATGAGGAAATCAAATTCGGCTTTGCCGTGACGGGCTTGATCAATCCCTCCGACGTCTTCTATCGTGACCGTGCCTGTGCGGGTGATGTGCTGGTCCTGACCAAGCCGCTGGGTACCGGCATGCTGGCGTTTGCCGCGCAGATCGGGCGGGTGGACGAGGCCGTGTTCGCAGAGGCCATTGCCGGAATGGCAACCCTCAACAAGGATGCAGCCGAGCTGCTGGTACCGCTCAAGCCTCATGCCTGCACGGATGTGACCGGCTTCGGTCTTGCCGGGCATCTGGTGGAAATGGCGCGCAACAGCGGCGTCGATGCCGTTGTGAATGTGTCGTCGCTCCCGTTATATGCCGGAGTTGCGGAATGCCTCCGGGACGGGATCATGCCCGGTGCCGTCGAGCGTAACCAGGCCTATACGGCCCCGTGGATTGAAAGATCGGCGCTTCACGCCGCATTGCCTGTGGTGTTTGATCCGCAGACGTCCGGGGGATTGCTGGTGGCGTTGCCGCGTGCGGCGGCCGAGCGGTATATTGAAGCCATGCATGCCCGCGGGCATCATCGCACCGGTATCATTGGCGCCTTGTCGGCACCGCGTGGCGAGCGCCCTGTCGTGCGGATGATGGATTGAAACGGTTATGAAGCATTTCACACCCCAGGGAAGCTGGCACCGCGAAAGCCGCGACATTGCCATGATGGCTTGCACGGCGGGTCATGTCGACCATGGCAAGACGAGCCTGGTCCACTGGCTCACGGGCTGCGAGACGGATGTCCTGCGTGAGGAAAAGGAACGCGGACTCACGATCGAGGTCGGGTTTGCACCCTGCTCGACCCTGCACGGTATCAGCGTCGGGATCACGGACGTGCCAGGCCATGAGCGGTTTGTCCGGAACATGGTGGCCGGCGTGGTGGGCATCGAGATGTGTATCCTGGTCATCGCGGCAGATGACGGGCTCATGCCGCAAACCATCGAGCATTTCCAGATCATGGAACTGCTCGGGGTGCGGCACGGTATCGTGGCCTTGACGAAGATCGATCTTGTTGATGCGACCGAATTGGAGATTCGCCAAGCCGAGATCCGGGAGTGGCTTGACCAAGGGTTTCTAAAGGGAGCCCCGATCTGTCCTGTTTCCTCTACAACCGGTGACGGGATGGGCGAGTTCTACGACGTGTTTTCTGGCGTGGTGAAGACCGCTGTCCACGAGGAACCCCTGGGGGTTTTCCGCATGCCGATCGAGCGTGTATTCAAGATGGAGGGTTTTGGGAGGGTGCTTTCAGGGATACCGATTTCCGGAAGTATTGCGGAAGGGGATTCGGTGGAACTGGTACCGGGGGGCGTCGTGGGCCGGTTGCGGGGGATGCAGTGTTTTGGTCGCGCTTCGGCAACGGGCCGTCCGGGGCTTTGCCTGGCGCTCAATATTCCGGATTTTGCGCGGGAGAATCCGGAGCGTGGCCAGATGCTGTCTGTTCCTGGACGACTGCGGCCCTCCTCCCTTTTCCATAGCCGGATCCGGATGCTTCCGCAAACCGGGATGAAGCTCAAGAACGGAGAGCGGGTTGCGTTGCATACGAATACGGCAGAGGTCCAGGCCCGTGTTTATTCCCTGGAAGCCAATGGCCTTTCGCCGGGGGAGGATGCCTGGGTCGCCCTTATGGCGGATAAGCCCTTGGCGGCGGCAGCCTGCGATCGTTTCATTATCCGCAAGCTAAGCCCTGTGCGTACGCTGGGTGGCGGTGTTTTCCGCGAGGCATTACCGGACACGAAACGTGAACACAAAGCGGTCGCCCTGAAACGACTGCAGACGATGATGACACGCTATCCTGAGGCGGGGTACCGGGATACGCAAGCCGCGCTACAACTTGTCGAGCAGGCCATCGAGTTTTTCCATCCCCTGGGTGTCATCGCGGATGGCCTGCGGCAGGACTGCCTGTTGCCCGATACCCTGCTCCGCTCATTGATACAAAAGCTGGTGGATGCCGGAACGGTTCTCCGCCTTGATCGGGATATCCTGCTGCACACCCGCGCGGAACAGAACCTGAGCAGTGTGTTCGCGGCCGAGCTGGATCGCCGTTTTGCCCAGGGCGACAACATGATCTCCATCAAGGAATTCCAGCCTGATGCCCAGACGGTGCTCAAGTCGCATATCCTGGAGCGGCTCGTGGAACAGGATACCATCACCTTGCAAGGGGGATTCATCTCTCCTTACCGTCGACCGGAAAACCTGACGCCGGAGCAGCAGTTGGCCGCCAAGGTGCTCCAGCTTTTCAAGGACAGCGGATTCACGTCGCCAAGGGAAGATGAACTTCCAGACCTGCTACAGGTTACGCCGGCACAGATCACCCCGGTCTTGCGCATGTTGATGACAGAGGGTTCGCTCATCCGGATTTCACCGAAAGTGATCCTTTCCCGCCTGCATTTCATTGATGCGCAGGGTAAAGTGGTGACGTACATCCTGGAGCATGGCACGTTGGATTCCGGTGATTTCAAATCGGTTATCCAGGCATCACGCAAGTATGCGATCAGCATACTGGAATACCTGGATCGGTTACGGATAACCTTGCGCGTGGGGGATGAGCGCAAACTGGCCACGAATTATGAGAATCGCTTGCTGAAATAGGAAGGCAGATTATGAAACGTCAGGTTTATCGTTGGGTCATCCTAGGGTCGGCAATGTGCTGCCTGGCATACGGGTTGCGGCGTAAACACACGATACAAGTAGCTTCAGAAGGTTCCCCCGCCTCCGGTCAGATCATCGGCGATGCGGAACTTGTCGTCTTTGCAACCAATGGGGGAGTGAAGCGATCGGACGATGGACAGCTTGCAAGGGTCTTGTCGGCATCGGGCAATGGCGAAGGTCCGAAGGCTTGTCCTACTTGACTATGAGATACCTGGCTGTCCGTGTGACCGCCGTCCAAAGGAGTTGAATCGTAATGATGGCATGGCTGCTGCGCCTCCGGCTCAGGATTGTACAGTTCTTGTCGCTGATTGCCCTGAATGGTGCCTTTATGGGGGTGCAGGCAAAATCCTTTTGCATGCCCGTCATGAATTGCCATGCCTGTGCCTTGTCCGTGTTTGCCTGCCCGGTGGGCGTGATTGTGAATTATGCAGGGTATGGGATGATCCCGTTCCTTTTGCTCGGGACCATTCTGCTGATCGGTGTCTTTCTCGGCCGTCTCTTATGCGGGTGGGTTTGCCCGATGGGACTTCTTCAGGATCTTCTGCACAAGATCCCCGGCAAGAAGATTTCACTGCCGGACTGGACGCGTTACATCAAATACGTGCTGCTGGGCGTGACGGTTATCCTGCTTCCCTTTCTGATGGGCGGGGAGACGCTGTGGTCGTTCTGCCGGATGTGTCCGGTTTCCGCCATGCAGGCGACGATTCCCGGCTTGATCTCCGGAAGCGGTGTGCTGCCGACGCGCACCGTCATCAAGCTGGTGGTCCTGGTATTAGTGCTGCTTCTGGCGGTGGTCAGCAAACGGAGCTACTGCCGGGTGTTCTGCCCGATCGGCGCCATGATGGCCCCGTTCAACCGCTACAGCTTTCTTTCCGTGCGGCCCGTGTCCGGTTGTTTCGCCTGTAAGAAGTGCAACAAGATCTGCCCGACGGAATGCAATCCCGCGCCGGCCATGATTGCCGGAAAATCGCCGAGCCTGAATCCGGAATGCGTGACGTGTTATGCGTGTCGCGAACGCTGTCCGGTCACCGAAAAGGAGCGGCAGCAGAAGGCCATCTAGCCATCCCGTTCGCGCTTCATTACGGGGTTGTTTCCATAAGGACCCGGTAATAGGTAGACGTCTGAGAGGCACTCGCGCCGGTCATCTCCAGCGGTTCCCCATAGCCTGGTACTTTTGTTTGGCCCGGAACGTTTTGCCAACCGTTTGGGTTCGTCAAGTCGCGGTTATATTGCAAGGTGTAGAAATGATCCGGCAATCCGGGTTTGATGAGCATGCTTGGGGTGGATCCGATTGTCATGTCTAGATCGTCAAAGCAAGGTCGGGTAGACATTTCGATATGATGGACGGTCACTTGCAAGCTACCGTTGTCCACGCGGTTAAAGTCAGCATTGGCACCGCTACCACCCCAGGTCCTGCCCGCATGCAGTTCAAACGTAATATCCCCGCCGCCCTTGACCTCGTTGGCTATGGTCAGGCCGGTGCGTGAATAGGAGTATGTGCCTTCGCTGCCGCCCACGCCCTGCGTTATTTGTGCCTCCCCAGCGCCTCCGGGGGACGTACAGCGCAACCAGGATCGCTGTTCTGACATCCAGCCATCGCTGATCGCTGTCATCGTGTAGGATACATCTACCCCAATAATGATGACATCCGGCGGAATCGATACGGTGATGGAGGCCGGGCTACTGGACGCACCGGGCAGCGATTGGAAATTATAATCCGTGGGGATAGGGCCGGTCGTGTATGTCACCGTGGTGGGCACCTCATCGATGCCCACGGTGGAAAGTGCGGAATAATTCTGCTGGGTATGATTTCCCGTTACACTGGCATAGCCGCGCGTCGATGGGATAATGATATGGCCAGTAGCCTGTGGTGCCACGGTGCCCGACCAGCCATCCCAGACCATGGCGCTGTAAAGTCCATTGGCGTCGGTTACCGGATTGCCATACAATCCCTGAATGGTAGCGCCCACTACACCAATACCGTCGGCGTCCAGCACGTAGCCGGATATCTGGTTACTTGGAGGAGGGACGTAATGCATGCGCAATACAGCGCGAGCGTTAGATGAGCCTGTCACCGCGCCAACTGATGCGCCCTGCAGTGCGCTCCCCGAAGTCGTCGAGGTGATCAATCCGCCACTTGGGCTAGCGTCCCACTGAATCTCGATCAGCAGGTTGTCCGATCCGTTATACGCGAAGATGCTATCGAAGTTGATCTGGCCCCAAGCGTTCTCAGGGATGTTTAGAAACAAAGAGGAGTTCGAATACACCAGAACCGGAGTGTTCCCGTTATAGTTGTCAGCAAACGTCGACGAGAGAGACGTACGCGAGGTATGACTAGCGTATATACGGACCCCTGTAAATGTCCCGCTAAACTGGTTGTAAGTGGTGTCGGGAGCGTAAAACGAAATTGCACTCAACAACCGAGCCGAATTAGCCATCTCGCTTGATGACACCAGAACCTGGTGTCGGGAGCTGCTTTGTCAGTAGCCACACCAAGGCTTCTGAGACCAGCCACCACCGGGGGTACCGATCTGCACATAATCGGCAAGAGCAGAGACTCCCAGCATACCCATGGTAAAAGCAATGACCAGTGACAACTTAAACATAACCATCACTTTCGTTTGCATGACGTTCAGGACACTTAACCAACAATCTGATGTAAACTGACATAGAGTACCGTTTTTGTCAAAACCTCTCATGCGCCCCAAATTGTTGTTACGCATGTTCATTCTGTTCGCTCTTTTCGGCGGCCAATAGGGCGGCACCGAGTGCTCCGGTGAACCGGGGGTGGGGGGGCACCGTGACGGCGACGCCGAGAACGTCCGCCAGCGCGCCGGCCATGCCTTCGAGGAGGGCGACCCCACCGGTGAGGGCGACCGGCGATGCCAACGACCGGCCGGCCATCGTCGCGACCCGGGCCGCGATGGCTTTACGTACCCCCGCCGCGATATCAGCGGCAGGGATGCCCGACGCCATGAGGCTGACAATCTCCGTCTCGGCAAAGACCACGCACATGCTGCTGATGGTCACGGGCACGACGTTTCCCCCCTTGATGCGCCCGATCTCGTGCAGCGGGAGTTGCAACCGCTCGGCAACGACTTCCAGGAATCGCCCGGTACCTGCAGCGCACCGGTCGTTCATGACGAAATCCGTCATTTTCCCGTTATCGTCGAGCCGGATGAGCTTACTGTCCTGTCCGCCGATATCAATGATGGTGCGCACGTCGGGCATCAGTGCCCTGACACCCAGCGCGTGACACGATATCTCCGTGCGGGTTTCCGACGCCTGGGCAATCGCGTTGCGACCATAGCCGGTGGCAACGGTATAAAGCAGATCGGCTGGCACCAGATGCTGTTGTTCCAGGAGGTCGAGCAGCAGGGCGCTGGCCAACTCGGATTGTTTGAGCCCCTGGTCACAGGCTCCCTGTGTGATCATCTGTCCGCCTTCCGCATCATAAAGGACCGCCTTGATCGTCCGTGACCCCGCATCAATCCCGCCGACGACTCTCATGATTCCTTCTTCCTGTTTGAGCTAGCATTCTCCATCAGCGCTTCGAGCCTGGTCCGGATCGTGGCCGCCATTGCATCGCCCAACGGCGGCACTTCGATTTCAACGAATGGGATACCGAGTTCCGCGCGTACAGGCCCGGCAAGCTCGGGGCCTTCGGTGGCGCAGTGGCTTGCCCCCGGAATGCGGCAGACCACCATGGCTTCGGCCCCGAAACGCCGGGCATCGCGCAGGATGCGCCGGGCCCGGTCAGAGGCTGGCCCCGTCATGGGATCCGCCATCGCGATGCGTGCCAGCGCCTCAAACGGGGGCACCGATTCCGGGATCGGGTCAAGTGCATGTGTGAACATGAAGTCCGTGCCACAAAGACGGCCCCCCAGGCTTTCGAGGAGATTCATCAACTGGAGATCGGCAACGGGGTTGACCCAGAATACGCGTGTGGCATCGGGGTCGGAAAAGCCCTGACCGTTAGCTATGCGTTGCTTGGCTTCGGCCAGGAGATCATCGAGAACCGCTTCCGTCTCCGGCAGGTCGGAGCAGAAATGGATCGCGAGCATTTCGGCAATGTGCATCTCCAGGGCAGGCAGGGGGGAGCGGGGCGCCATGAAAACCATGTCGCGCAAGGAATGCAAACGCTGCCGTACTTTGTTCACACGGCGAATGGTGGCGGAGAGCTGATCGATGTCCAGCGGAATGCCAGCCAGATCGGCCAAGGCGTGAGCAACACGTTTCAGCTCTCCTTCTACCATCGCGACTTGCGCATGCGGGGCGACGTTGCCTCCCGGCAGGGGCACGGAGAGCTCTCCGGGGTCCGGCATCCGGCGGTGGGGAATCTCCCACCACAGCACCGGGTGCCCCATACCCTGCAGGCGTTGCACAATGGCAGAGAAGTCATCGCAAACCGCGCCTGCACTACAGATCAGCAGGTCAGGGATCGGGAAATGCTTGCGCGTGACGAAAGCGGCCAGCATGGCACGCACGGGGCAGAAGGTCTCATCGATACCGAGACGATCGGCTTCGTGCAGCAAGGCGTCGTTCATTTCCATGATGCAGGGGGTCCACCAGGCCCCATCGGGGTAGAAGGGAAGCAGGTTCGGGAAGGCCTGCGCAATCACGGGAACGGTGCCGAGATCCTTCATGGTCCCGACGATTCGCATTCCATTGCGACGGGCGGCATGCAGGCGCTGCTCTTCCGTGAGCAGAAGATTCCATAGCCGGAGTGCTGCCGGTGAAGGATCGAACAGAAGCCGCTTCAGGCGGGTATCCCCAGCCAGGACATGACGGCAAAGCGGGCCGCCATAGGGGGCCTCCGGCATGCCCTGCCGGTGCAGCAGCTCGTAGCGCTGGTTCCATTGTTCCAATGTCAGTTTATTCAGTAGGGCATTCATGCGATCATCTCAAGAAAAGCCTCGATACGGGTGGCTCGGGATTCATGGGCGGCCATGGAGCCCCCCAGCGCCAGATGCAGGATCGGCACGGATAGCGTTTCGTGTAGCCGGGGTAGTTCTGCCTTCCAGAGATCGCACCAAGGGTGAGTAACGAAAACGATGCCACGAAGGTGCGGTGGCGTAAACGATTCCTGCTGCAGCCATGTGAAGAGGGCCTGGTTCGGGCGGCGGAAGATGGCGGGTATGCTTCCGAAATAGGCATCCGCCAGTTCGAGGAACGGATCCGCCTGCATTCGCATCGGGTCGAACGGGCGCGGCCACTCGCGCTCGCCAGTATCCGTGGCATCGACGGCAATACGGCCGCCCGCATGCTCAACCTGATCGAGGATATCAAGGTCTTCCGGTCGCAACGGACTGCCCAGCAGCATCAGCGGCATACCGCGTTGCAAGGGACGGATTGCGCCAACATGCGGGGGCAATTCACCGGCATGGTGAAGCTGGCTTGCCAGTACGCTGTATTCGCGTGCACTGAGATGGCACCGGCGGGCAATCAGTTGCTGGCGCCCGGCTTCATATCGCTGCATCTGCGTGATGATGTCTGCGCTGGATGGGGCATGCCCTCCTACGCGCTCAAGATAGCGCCCCAGCCGTGTCAGTTCGGATCGGTAAAAATCGGCTGCGCCGGGGGTGTCCCAGGTCGCGGGCACATGCATGAGGAACGTTTTGCCTTTATCCAAGGCGGTGTTGTCAGCGAGGCGACGCATCTGGTCGCAGGTCGTTGCGAATATCATGATCCGGTTTTCCGTTCGCGCGGCAATATCCGCCGCGTAGGCACAGAGGCCTTCCCGTTCATGCCCATTCACAAGCCCGCCCGGTCCTGTGTCGTCCCCGGGCAATAGGCGCCATGGACGGAGCCCGTGCGCGGCAATCCACTCCGGGGGAACGAATGAGGATGCGTAGCAGACCACGTGCCATTCAGGCATTACGCGCAACATATAACCCCTGGATGATTTTACCGGCAGCAGCCAGTTGCTGGATGAATTGCATCTCCCCTCCGAGGGCTTTCATCAAGTCGAGATCATAGCCGATGATACGCAGGGCATCAGAGGTGAGCTGCTCATTGAGCATCCGCAGATATAGATCAATACAAGGGGCAAAGCGTCCGGTATTCTCGGCATGGATCACGTAAAAACCCTCGGCCTGGAGCAAGTCACGGTAGTCTCCGAGCGAGGCCAGGGACGGGAACTTCATGAAGCGCATGAAGCGCTCAGCCTCTGCCGCAGTCAGTGCGACAGGCCCTTCGACCCAGTCGGTAAAGGCCACGGTGGCTCCTGGTTTAAGGAGTCTTGCCGCCTCATGGATCAGGGCGGTTTTGTCCTTCACGTAGACCCAGGCATCCTCGCCCCAGACCAGATCCATCGTGGCATCGGGTAATCCTGTTGCACAGGCATCGGCCTGGATGAATGACGTCCTGTTCTCCATGCCTTCTGCAGCACAACGCGCACGGGCCCGTTCCAGCACACGGGGGGTGGCATCGACCCCCGTCATATGCGCAAGACCACAGAAACGCAGCAGGAAGCGCATTCCGGCCCCATTGCAGCAGCAGAGGTCCACGCCGCGTCCGCCCTTGTTGGAGATCCCGGACTTTGCGCACAAATCCATCGACGAGGCAAACCCGCCGATATGAATCTGCTGCCCCATGATGAGTTCCCACAAATCCCCTTCGGCACCACCATAGACCGCCTGTACATCAGCCAAACCTACTTGATCCAATAATCTCATGGTCGTATCCTTTCTCTATTATCGTGTTTGTACCGTTTCAAACAGGGCCTCGATCCGTAAGGCCAGTCGCGCCGCATCGGACCGTGAATAATCAGTCTCGATGCGCAGATAGGGCAGCTTCAGCTTCTCCTCGGCCAGTCGCCGGACGCGGGCTGATTCAACGTCATAGGTGAGGCAGGCCTGCCAGATCACTTCGACGATGCACTGGGGACGGTATGTTTCCACAAGCTGGCTGATCGAATCCAATCGCCGGTCGTTGTGCAGCATGACCGAGCAAGGCAGATGAAAGTATTTTTCAGCAAGAGCCTGTATCGGATCTCCGGCCTGCTCATCCACGTCCTCCAGGATGGGTTTCAGTCCTGAGCAATTCTCCTGGCAGACCACCAGACCGCCGTGCGCCTCGATCAGCTCGATGATATGTTCCGCGCCATGAGGCATGGGCACACCGGTCAGCAGGACGCGAACACGTTTGCTGGCGGGGGGCTGTAGCACCCGCCCCGGCAGTTGCCGGAGTGCCTTTTCATACTGCTCCAGATCCTCGGGAATACAGGCAATGATACTTTTCAGATTAAGCAACTCGCAACCCGTCAGCGGCGGATTACCGTCCTGCATGAGGCGGGCCAGATCACGCCGCAGCCGTCGCTCGCGGTTCATAAGTGCAATGGCGTCCCGCAGCTTCTTTTCGGTGATCTCCGTTCCGAAGCGTAGCTCGATGGCGTCTTTCAGCTTCCTGAGTTCCTGAACCCAGTAGGCGAGGGCATCGGCTGAATCTGGTTTCTGGGGGAGTTCCAGGACGTGGACCGGGCGCGACTCCGCCAGCAGCTCGATCATTTTCTTCTTGCCGTCGCAGGTGGTCTCCGCCACCACCAGGTCGGCCATTTCAAGGAACGGGTTGGACTGTTGCACACTGTAGCCGAAAGTGGATTTGATCAGCGGGCACAGGTTTGCCGGCAGATATCGTTCGGCGGCAGGAATCGTGGTCGCCGAGCCGCCGCAGAGACAGGCGGGGATGCCGCCGGCGGCCATGATCAATTCGCGGGGGGCATACTCGCACATGATGCCGACCAGCGGTCGCCCTGCTGCTTTTTGTTCCCTCGCATACGCCAAGGCATGCGGAACCATGTCGTCAAACCAAGCCAGGGCGCCGGGCTTGGTTGTGGCTGGTGTGCGCTGCGATTCGCAACAACATGACTTCTTTTCGCACGATGACATGCCTGCCTCCCTGATTTTGACACAAAAAAACGCCCGTGAGAATGGCCTGTCACGGGCGTTTGGTGAGCGAATCGTGTTGTTACCTGCTAGTTGCGTCCTCCTACAGGCTGCAAGCTCATGGTCAACTTCTTGCCCAGCAGCTTGTCGCTCTTATCGTCCAACCACACAACAACGGTATATTCGCCTTGTTTTGCCACTTCACCGAAGTAGCCGCCCCTGCCTCCTCAGGTGGGGCACATTTGTTTAGAGGAGCTCTTCCCCGTGACAACCACATTCCCGTCCGCATCCAACATGTAGTAATGAATATCCCCGTCAACAAGCCGTGGCTTCTTGCCTGTCGGTGCATAAAGGTATGCATCGGCCGAGATCCGGAAAGGGATTGTTCCGGCGCTGCTGTATTTCCTGGTTTGCTCGGCTGTCAGTTTCTTGATTTGCTCGAAGGATGCATTGAAGCGGATGACATTGCCTTCCGCATCAGACCTTTCGGCTACCAGCGAACCGATTTGTTCAGCGGTCAGGATGCCAGGCGTCGAGGCACCCTTGTGTTGATCTGCCGTAGGTTGCACATCCGCCCCCGTGGCGACCTGCCTGCCAGCAACTAGCACAGTGGCAAGAAGCATTACCATCATCATTGGCTGTTTCATCAAAACCTCCGTAAGACATCGTTCTATGGGGCCATCGTACAACATGACAGCCAACGGTCAACAATTTATTCACACTTCCTGATGTTTTGAACTCAACGTCAAGAATCATGGAAGGGGAACACCAAGTGCCAACCTATAACTTCATGCCGTATAATATACACCCCATCCTTCGTGACCGCGCACAGATCAAGGCTTCAGCCCTGACGCATGAGTTAGGTTTTGCGCCACCAGCAGTAATTTTACGGGAAACCCCGAGAATCTTTGACCGTTATCGCTGCCCGATCACTGGCAGGGGAAAGAAGATCCCGGTACATGTGGTCATCTGCTCAGAGACCTGGGAGGAGATCGCCTACGAACACTGCTTCTCGTATGACTGGAGCACCATGTGCGGCTACCATTACCTCATGCGCATGGGCCATGCCCTCAACGTCCTGGCTCGTTATACCCATGCGCTCACAAAACATGTCTACGAACTGGGCGTGCGCGGCCTCATCGACTTGGCCAGAAGCACCATCGCAGCCCCCTGGATCGACGCCGGGAGGCTAAGGCAGATAGCCGAGGGCACCTGTCAGCTCAGGCTGGAATGATATCCGGATCGAGTGTCACCCACACGCCGTGTTAATCGCAATGCGCTGATCCCGGCCACGCAAGAGAACCGTCCGCAGCGGCCTTTTCGCCCTCCATCCTGATGACGGCCACCATGAATCCCCACAAAATCTTGCCCTTCAAGTCACGGCTCTGCTACATTCAGTACCGCCCCGAGTATCGAATCACCCCGCGACGTGGCAAGAATAAGGTTATGCGTCAGGGCTGTGCGCTCGAATCCATTCTTGTAAGTTATTAAGAAAACGGTGATGCTAGTCGCAGGAAGTGATTACGATAGATAGGAGAACGACATCATGGAACTGGAATTCACGGCGCGTGAGAAACTGTCCGACTATGAATGGGGGCCGGCGCAATCCTTCAGGAAGCGGGTGA